>JBBDRA010000003.1:300000-523247 GCA_040905715.1 Candidatus Paceibacterota bacterium
AGTTGAGATCATTGGTTTGCCGGAGGCGCAGATCAATCTTGCCCACGGGACTGTATATATGGCAGAGGCAGCGAAAGATAAAAAAGCGTATGAAGCGTATTTTGAGGCACTGGGTGATGTGAAAGAGTACGGCAATCTTGAGATTCCGCTTACAATTCGCAATGCTCCCACTGAGCTAATGAAAAACCTTGGCTACGGCAAGGGGTACGAAAAATATACTGAGGAGGATCTCATGCCTGATACGCTTAAAGGGAAAGGGTATTATAAGAAAAGAGACTTAGAAGAAAATAACAATACATAAGCATGCCTTTCGCAACTCCTGGAAGTATTCTTATAGTCGTAGGAATTATTCTTGTTCTGATCGGGTTAGGTGTTGCAGGCTGGCTTGGCCCCGTTGGTCGACTGCCGGGTGATATTTTAATAGAGCGTGAAGGGTTTCGTCTGTACTTTCCGATCGCAACGCTCATTTTGATCAGTGTCGTTGTCTCGCTTATACTTTGGATCATAAAATAACCCCTGGCACTACGGTGTGCCAGGGGGGTACTTCTCTTTTTTCGTTTCTTCGTCTTATTTTTCGCGTCGGGCAGCCTCCTTTCTTTTTACTGTCTGCCGTGTGAGATGGTAGCGAAAATACTAGCCAGATGCAAACGTTCTCAACGTACAGCTCTCAGTCACTGGAGTTAGTGCTGAGTTATTTCCATGAGTCTCTTGAATTTTTCATCGCTTTCTTGTGTGCCCGGGGAGCCTGGTTTTATGCCGTAGCAACCACATCCTACGGCAAGATCGGCAATAAAATCTTCTGTTGTTTCAATGTAGTTATGATCTATGATACAGCGAAGGGATGCATTGTGAGCGGATCGAATAACAGCCAACATGTCCGAAAGTGTGGGTGAATTATTTGGTGAAATAGAAACAGCGGAAATACCTTGCTCCTCCTGAGCTACTTGTAAAATATCACTATTACTTTCTAACACCTCTCCGCCTACGATATCGAGGTCTTCGTGTCGCTGTTTCATAATATGAAATTCATTGAATTCATCGGCAGTGAACGGATCCTCGACGGAGCTAACGTGAAATCTTTCAATTAGATGGTCGTAGTAGTCGTGTAATTGCTGTGCGGATAGACTCTGTTGGTCGAGATGATACTTTCCGTCTTTGAAGAATTTGTTTGCATTAGCGTTAAGAGCGAGCTGTATTTTTACCTCGGGAAAGGCTTCTGCAACACCTTCCAAAATTAACTCTAACGCTTCCTGGTTGAATTCGATAGAGTGCGGTGAGTATGCGCCGTCGCTTCCGATAGGAAGGTCGTTTTCTTGAGTTTTGAGTCTGAGTACAGTTCCGAGGGCTGTTTTTATGTCACGTATAACTTTGTGTGAGCGTCTGACGTTATCTGTTTGTGGGATAATATAAAATGATTGAAAGGCGAGTGGAGATGCACCCTTACTACCCCCTGACACAAGACTTGAGTAGAGTAAGGGTATCGGTGATCCACCATTCGTTACTGAAATATTCCTGAGATGCTCATAAAGTGGAACATCGAGTACCTGGGCTGCGGTTTTTGCGGCCGCAATACTGATGCTGCTAAGGGCGGCGACAGTATCTGCAGAATTGTCTGTGGTACTTAAGACCTGCTTTAAAATATCGTCCACTTCTTGTTGATGTGCAGCATCGATACCGGCGAGTGCGTTTGTTAGTTGTTCTTGGAGCTTGTTAGTTGTTTCGTTGTTGCTCGGAATGTCTTCTGCAGCTGCGGTCTGGTACATATTTGAACCTTCAGTCGTATGTATTGTCGCAGCAAGAATAGAAGATCCGTTGCTCGAGGTTTTTTGTAACTCAATTGTATTTATGATGGCATTGCTCATGATGTGTACATAGTATCACAGCAAAGACGTATCGGAATGAAGACTTGTTCACATATGGGTAATTTATTTAACCCTTTCGTGTCTTACAATAGAGTGAGATAAGAGTGACAATATGATTGATACTCACCCGGTACTTATTTTTGGAGGAGGTGAGATGGGGCAGGCGCTCACTCATCTTGTTAATGTGAACGAATCGCCAGACCAGGCGATCGTTTTTGATGTAAATAAAAATAGGTCAAAATGCAGTGCTGACGAATTGCGGGAGGTGCTGCCTAAAAGTCGGATCATTTTTATTTCGGTTCCGTCTCATGCGATCGAACATGTAACATCAGTAATAAATGAATTACGTAGCACTGATCAGCCGGTAGTGGCTCTTACGAAAGGAATGACCCGTGAAAGTGATCGATTCACCGGTGAGGTTCTTCGTGAGGAACTTGGCGAGAGCGTGGCGGTTCTTACGGGACCAATGCTCGCTGAAGAGATCAGCGGTGGCCTACCGACTCAGGCGCTGTGTGCCGGAAGCAAAGACGCGTATCAAGAGCTGAGAGATGTTTTGCCTTTGTCTCAATTTGAACTTGAATACACTCCGGACATTATTGGTGCTTCTGTATGTGGTTTGCTTAAAAATATATACAGTATCGGATTCGGTATTGCTGACGGACTTGAGCTGGGCGGTAATTTTCGAGGCTTGCTAGCGACGACGGCGTTGTCTGAGATGATGAGTATTGTGGAGCGTTTTGGAGGTGAGCGAGCGACCGCACTTACAGCTGCCGGAATCGGTGATCTGATCGCGACCGTATCGAGTTCATACTCAAACAATTATGCTGCCGGTCTTATGTTGGCACGCCGTGGGCATACTGACATTGTCAGTGAAGGTCGTTGTTCAATGAAGTCGTTTGCGCGTCGTTTTCCTGAGGAATCTTCTTTTGCCCTGCTTTCAAATGTAAAACGGATCATCCTAGAAGAGCAGTCAGTCGATCACTTTCGTGACTATCTTATGCGTACTGCTCATGTCTGATCATATATTTCTTGTTCTTGATAGTGGGGTGAGCGAGGCTAAGGCGTATGTGTTCGATGCACATGATTCGGTGTTGGGACGTGCGTATCAGCCCATCTCAAAGACACGACCGAACAGTGGGTGGGTTGAGCAAGATCCGGACGAATTGATCAGCGCGGCTCGTGCAGCGCTTTCTGTCGCTGTCGATCAAAGCAACGTGTCCCCGAATACCATTATTTCTATGGGTATAGCAAATCAACGGGAGACTGTTGTAGCGTGGGACCTTGCTACAGGCGAGGCTTTAGCCCCGGCAATATTGGGGGATGACTCCCGTACGCAAGGGTGGTGTGAACAATTCTATGGGGATGTGGCGGATAGAATACGAGAAAAAACAGGTCTGCTTGTACGCGCCACGTTTTCAGCATCAAAAATACGCTGGTTGCTGGATATGAACAGCGACGTTGTTAAAGCCGAAGAGGAAGGGAAATTGGCGGTCGGTACGGTTGATTCGTGGTTGCTGTTTAAACTTTCAGAGGAAGGTATGCATATGTGTGACATGACCAACGCTTCGCGCACCCTTCTGTACAATATTCATGGTCTTACTTGGGACCGTGAGCTTCTGGAATTATTCGGTATCGATCCGGAAATACTCCCATCGGTTCGATCATCTCGAGCACTGTACGGCACTCTGAGATCTGATATATGTGGCTGTCCGGCTCCGATAGAAGTTATGTGTGGTGATCAACAGGCGAGCATGGCGGCAGCTGGTTTTACCTCGCATATGACCAAGGTCTCCTATGGCTCAAAGACACATGTAATGCAGACGCTCGGGGATGAGTTTTTACTTGAAGACTCTTTTCTTACGACACTGACCCCGGATGCACCGATCGGTTCAGTGCAGTATGCGCTTGAAGCAAGCATCTGTGACACTGGTGAAAAAGTAACAGACGCTCTTGGTCATGAAGAACAACTTAAAAAAGTGCTGGATGATATCGTACGGCAAGTAGATTCTTCTCTGTCAGACCTGCCGTACCCAACAGACACGCTGATCGTTGACGGCGGCATTACTCAGAATGATCATTTAATACGATTACAAGCAGATGTAACGGGCGCCGAGGTCGTTCGACAGCCGATCTATGACGGAGCTGCGCTTGGAGTAATGAGACTTCTTTCATCTATTCACCATGGCGCTTGAATGTAATTACAGCTATAAAGACCTCTACAAGGCTGCGTTTGGTAAAGAGCCAACGTTCGCTGATTTAAAAGTACTGAAGAATCTACCTTACCCGACTCGAGAGAGAGTGGTTCAAAACTGGATCGAGCGGGCTGGATGGATCAGTAAAACGGTGCACAGTGATGACGGCAAGTCCTATCGTATGTTCAAGCCACCAAGTGCTCTTGATGCTGATGATGAAGAGGTGTTGTAAGAGATCGTGTTTGAAAGGGAATATATATAAAAACCCGCCGAGCTCTACCGTAATGGTGGCTCAAGGCGGGGTTAAAAGGGGATGTATTGCTACAGAATGGCAAGATCGTTTAGGTGATCTCAAACCGCTCTGCGTGTATCCCAAATGTGTGTGTTCAACTGATAGTAGTGTAGCAAATTGACAGCTTTTGTCAACTACTACTGACACAATATTTGGGTGCTTTCTTCTGTCTTTGAATATAAAACCCCGATACGAGCTGGGCGTTGCTCGTATCGGGGCGGAGGGGAAGAAACAGCCACTAGTTAACAGTAGCTTGTGTGTGACGGTGCCGACGAGTGTTCTCAAAGACGACCGTTGCGTTGAGGGGGAGCTCGTAACGAATCGGCTCTTGGCCGGTTTGCAGTCGGCTGTTGTCGGTGCTTGCCACTTCAAGATAGAGGTCTTCATCGAAGTTAATGCACACAACATTCGGGTGAGCGTTGATGTCTGCCCTCATTCGCTTTAGCGCATTGAGGCTGACAGTGCAGGCCGCGATCCCACCCTTGGCGCACTGATCGATGAAGGCGGTAGTGAATGAAGTGCCGATGATGGCGATAACTCGTTTTTTTTGAAGTTTTTCGATGACATTCGACCATTCCTGGGGGGATCCGGAAGGTGGGAGTAGTAGGACCACTTCTTTCTCGTCCGTGTCCGGCAACTCCTCCTCAAGGCCATGATGCACATTAAAACCCAGTCCGCCGCATAGCGCACACATCTGCTTCTCCTTTGCGTAAGAACCATATAAATCCGTTTCTGTCTATACAATAGACCTTTGTGCATAAATTGCAAGCTGTGGACAATATATTTTGACACTACAACAGCAGGTAACATACTAGCCCCAAAACCACGAAAGAAGAACGAGAGCAAGCGCGATGAGCGGCAGGTAGCGAACTGACGTAATGACCCACCAAGCAGTTTTACGCCACGGAGTACCTAGATTATCAACAAGAGTTGCTCGTGGAAGTAGCCACGTAATAAGCGCCCCACCGACGATCGCTGAGGCAACCACGATCTGGTTAGCGGCAAAGAGATCAAGAACTTGTAGAAATGGTGTGCCGCCGACAGTTAGCTCAAGCGGTGAAAAACTTAGGGCTGCGAGTGTGCCAAGAGGGAACACCAGAAGAAAAGAAATAAATACAGCTTTCCAATCGCTTAGGCGCCACTCCTCTTTGAACGCTGTCTTTACAACCTCCATCCCCGCAACACATGAACTAAAGGCGGCTAAGAAAAATAACCAGAAAAATAGAATAGCCAAAGTTGCTCCGTACGGCACAAAATCAAATGCATAAGGCAGCGCCTCAAATGCGAGGCGTGTTCCTTCGTCGGGATTGAGACCAACAGTGAATACCAGCGGAAAGAGCATTAGACCGGCCACGATCGCAAAGGAGGTCTCGACGATGGTGACAAAAAAGGTGGCCCGTGGAATGTTCGTCTTTTGAGGAAGGAAACTTCCGTACGTGATCAAGTATCCTTGACCGACAGCAAGAGAGTAAAAAGCTTGCCCGAACGCAAGCAGCCAAAGCGATGGCTGTGCGAATGAGGCAAGGTCAGGATTAAATAAAAATAAAACTGCTTCGCCGGCTCCCGGTAGGGTTAAACTGTACGCTGTGAGTACGAATACAATGATCGCTAAAAGCGGCATAAGAAGCTTTGCAAAGATCTCGATCGCTCGTACACCCACAATAACAATGAGAGCAGTCAGACCCGAAACGATCATAAAGTAATGCAGAGAGTCGTAGCCTGAGAGAAATTCAGAGAACGGTTTAATGCCGGTTGTTGAGCTCCCGATCGCGTAAGCGAGTGTCCAGCCGGTAATTACGATGTAGTAGCTCATAATGATAATAGTCAGACCTACAACGAGCCATCCAAACCAGCCAGCCGGCCGTAGGATCCTGCGAAAAGTACGCACCGGAGATCCGCGCTGAAGCCGACCGGCCGAAAGCTCCAGCATCATAAGAGGCGTTCCAAGAAAAATAACCGCAATAAGGTATGCGATAACAAAGGCAGCGCCGCCGTTCTCACCTGCTAGGTAGGGGAAGCGCCAGATGTTACCCAGTCCAACAGCGGCAGCAATGGTGGCGTACACAAATGCACGCTCAGAACTCCACTGCACTCGGTGTTCACCAAACACATTTCGTAAGGATTGAAATAGATTCATGAAGTGTTGGCTAACTATACGTTAGTTAAAAAAGTATATCACGATGAATTATATGAGTGTTTACTCATATCTTATTTATCCACACATTGTTATTGTAATAAAAGTAATGTGTTGCGTGTTATAATTAGTAGCAAGAAAACGCCACAAGAGAAGACGACGTTTTCGGGCCATTACGAATCTTCTGCTGCCAGCACACTCATGGATACAACGAAGTGCGGTCGACTGCAGAAGAACGCGCACCTGTTTGTCCGATTGTGGGCAGGCACGGCGCAATTAACCACAGTTCCTTATGCCAGCAAAAAAGAAATCAACTTCAAAGCGCAAGAGCGCTGCTCGAAAGTCGAGCGCGCGTAAGACGTCGGCAAAACGAAAGCCGGCAAAGAAGAAGTCAACGGCACGAAAAACAACAGCGAAGCGAAAGCCTGCAAAGAAGAAAGCAGCTGCAAAACGAAAACCAGCTAAGAAAAAGTCGACCGCAAAAAGAAAAACAGCTCGCAAGAAGACAAGTACACGAAGAAAGCGATAGGTGACATTTTCTCACGCTTAGAAAAATCACTCACAGTACTGTGGGTGATTTTTCTGTATTGACTCTCACACTACCTTCAGCTTAGATGTGTTGTGTGGTTGGGGTTGTAGGTCGTAGCAGGTGGTGTAAATTAGTTTTCAGAACCTGAGACATGTGACAGCGAAGCATTCGCAGCTGTTTTTGATACGGCGTACTCTAATAGTAACTTTGCTATATTTTTGTTGGTATATGTTTCAAACATGTGAAATTGGGGAGAAGTGTTCACTTCAAGAACATACCATGTTCCGTTGTAATGCGTAAGGTCTATTCCTGCTATTTCTATGTTTTGGTACTGTGCTGCGCGCTCACAGATGCTGATCGCTTCATCAGGAAGAGGAAGATGGTCTTTGTGATTACCCGGTCGATTCATTCTGAATTCTCCGTCATCTCTCGTGCGCCGGTATGAGTCTATGTACTGACCGTTAATAACGATGGCACGAATATCGTGGTCTACCGGGAGATATTCTTGGAGAATAACTCGTGGCCCGAGTTTGTCATATGCTTGACAGAGTGACGCAGCATTTTCTACTAAAATAACGTTGCGCCCCATGCTTCCGATCGTGGATTTCATAACCACAGGAAAGACAAGGGTAGGCGTGACGCTCTCGAGTGCTTGTGCGTTCTGGATCATAAGATAATTCGGCATCGGTATCGTGTGGTCAGCCGCACGTAAGAATAGCTTGTCCATGCTAATCGATCCGTTCGCTGTGTTTTCCTCTATGATAGTCGCGCCGTGTCGCTGTAGATATTTTGCGATAACCATAACCTCGTTGTCAGCATCGCCGATCCCTCTAAAAATATAACAGTCGCTGTTAGTAACGTTTCGTCCGTTAGCATCAAAGAGACCGAACACATTGTTCTGTTCGCTCAGTATCAAAGACGAAACGGAAACAGCTTCAAATGTCACGCCAAGTTTCTCTGCCTCTTCTGCTAGTCGCTGTACGTCGTGTCCGGTAGGGTTGCCGATCAAGGTAATGTTCATAGTGTCATTATACAAATCATATACAGTTAGGCGAATACAAAGGCGGTATATGTCAGTATGCTAGTATTAGGATGTGAATAAGAGAGAATACATAGCACGCGGAATTATCTGTAGAAGAGATGAGATACTTTTGTGTAAAAATGTAGATCACGGACATCTTTACTTACCCGGTGGTCATGTTGAAGATGGTGAGTCCTCACAAGAGGCGTTGAAAAGGGAGATGCGAGAGGAGTCCGGCCGGGAAGTTATCGCAACAAGATTTGTGACAACCTTTGAAAACGAGTTCACGCAAAACGGCAGAGAGATACAGGAGCGGTGTGATGTATATTTGGCGCAGCTTGATATCGTTGAGGCTGTTCATAGTAAAGAGAAGCATATTGGCTTTCAGTGGATCTCTTTGGACCAGCTACAAACAGTACGTTTTTTGCCCGAGAAGATCTTGCTGACAGTTTTAGATATAATTCAAGCGAATAGATCTTTTTGGTAGTGCAGTATCTTCTCTGGTATTTGTGTTAGAATATTGCTTAATTGTCAGGTTCTTTATTAATTACTTAATTCCTTATATATAATGAAACAATTTATCGTAATACTAGTGATCGTTCTGATAGCTTTGGGTGTATTCGGTTGGACGCAGGGTTGGTTTAACAGTGATCTCACTACTGAACCTGATACCGAGCAAGATGGTGAAAATGATGAGAACTCAACAGGCACAACAACCGATAAGGAAGATGGAGTTGGACTGGATGAAGATGGTGGAGTCATCGGTTCGTCTGCGGGTGATCGTGACATTATGGCGTATCAGTACGGCGATGGTTCTACGGAACTACTCTTTGTGGGTGGTGTTCATGGTGGATATAGCGCAAATACCGCACTGGTCGCGTTCGAGGTAATGGATTGGCTGGAAGAGAATCCGAATGTTATTCCGGAGAATGTGAAGGTAACTGTTATCCCTGTCTTGAATCCGGACGGACTGAACGAAGTTGTTGGTACAACGGGTCGGTTCTCAGTGTCTGATATTCCGTCTGGAGATCGATCAGCCGGTCGGTTTAACGCAAACAATGTAGATTTGAATCGTAACTTCGATTGTAACTGGCAGTCTACCGGCACATGGCAAAGTCAGGAAGTTGATGCCGGAGACAGCGTATTCTCTGAACCGGAAAGTCAGGCACTTCGAGACTATATTCGTTCAAACGAACCTGACGCAGCGGTCGTATTCTTTAGTGCGGCGGGTGAGGTAGTTGCTTCAAGCTGTAACAACGATTCACTCCCGGAAACACAGCAGATGGTCAGTACCTACGCTAATGCGTCCGGGTACACCGCACAGGAAACGTTCGGATACTATGACATTACCGGAGACGCGGTTGATTGGATGGCTAAGCAAGGTATCCCGGCTATTAGTGTAGTGCTTGGATCACATAATTCAGCTGAATGGAGCAAGAATAGAGCGGGTATTGAGGCATTGTTTGAGCGGTACGAAAACTAGCAACGCACTGTAAGCCATAAGAAATAAATCGGAATCTATAAAAATGGATAAAAAAACATGGGTCATTATTAGCGTTGTTGCCTGTGTCGGACTCGGTCTTATTATTTTGTTTCTCCTTCTTCCCGGAGATTCAGAGCCGGCCAAAACTGCAACGTCAACACCGGAGATAACAAGGGACGAGCCGGTGCGTAGCGTGATCGGTACATCGGTAGAAGGCCGTGAGATAGAGGCGTATACGTTTGGAAACAGTGAAAAACATGTTGCGTTTGTCGGAGGTATTCACGGTGGATATGAATGGAACAGCATTCTTCTGGCGTATCAAATGATGGATCATCTGGAGGAGTACCCCGAGGTGATACCAGATGATGTGCGTGTTACTATTATTCCATCGGCGAATCCTGACGGGCTGGCACGTGTTATGGGTACAACAACCGGACGATTTGCTGCAGCTGATGCGCCGCCTACGGAGCAGACGACAGAAGGTCGGTTTAATGCGAATGGGGTTGACCTCAATCGGAACTTTGATTGTAACTGGGCGCCTGAGAGTAGTTGGCGTGGCGAGACTGTGAGCGCAGGTACCGAAGCGTTCTCAGAGCCGGAAGCTATTGCGATCCGCACCTTTGTTCAAAATACAGATCCTGATGCGGTGATCTTCTGGCACAGTGCGGCCGGGGCGGTTTACGGATCCGAGTGTAATGACGGAATCCTTCCGGGAACGCTCGAGATCATGAATACGTACGCTGACGCTGCCGGCTATGCCGCAGTGCCGTCGTTCGATGCGTATCCTATTACCGGCGATGTGGAGGGCTGGCTGGCTTCTATCGGTGTTCCATCGATTACGGTTGAACTCAGTACGCATGAAGATCTGGAGTGGGAAAAGAACAAAGCCGGGGTAGAAGCGATCCTTCGAAGTGTTGAGTAAGGGTCGGAATTAGATAGTGGGGGTGTGTATCCGTCACCGTTATCTAACGTAAAGTTCTTATGGAAATACCAAAAATACCTCCCGGATATACCGGACCTGAAAATTCAAGTGACCGGGTACAGCCCGTTTCTCCGGTGCCGGAAAAACAGAAGACGAGCGCAAACCCGGAACAGAAACACCACGAACGACAGGGAAGAAGGGGGAGAGATGAGGTAATCGAAGAGGATAATAGCAATAGCTCGAAAGCAGACAGCGGACCATCGGACAACGGGCTTGGCGGAACACTTGACGTAACCGGTTAACGATCAACAAAAAACTGCTTGACTCCAGATCAATGGTCAAGCAGTTTTTTAATATTCTCGGTCTAGAAAGGTAGATAGAAGATCTCGGTCTATTCGAACTCTTCGTCGATAGCATTAAGGTCTTCGTAAATTTCATCATCGTTGGTGCCTCTAAGTTCTTCTTCCAGGTCTTCTGTAGAATCAAGGGATGTTTCTCCTGAAGACAACCAAAAGTAAAATCCACCAAGGCCAATGAGAAGAATAACAACTACAATAATGCCGATAACAGATCTTCCCTTGCTATTGCTCTCAGGTTCTGGATCGTGGGCCAGTAGTTGCTCGTCGATCTGATCTTGTTTCGGTGCTCTATTTTGCTCAGGTCTCTCAGAGATCGGTTGATCGTCCTGCATTTCATTGTTTTGTGGCTGATTGTCCGTCTGGTCCATGATTTGTGTGCTTACTTATATGTAGATAATAATTAATTTTCTTTGTTCTCTTCATCACTGGGCAAGATGTCTTTCGTGTATGTATTCAGAGCTCTCACAACTTCTTCTTTGGATAGATGAACACTGTCCCTGGCCTCAAGCACGAACGCACGAATGCTGAGGTTTGATGCGGTACCATCAAGTTCATCTTGTATTGCAGTAAGGGTCACCTCGATGTCGTTGTGTGCGGTATCGATCGCGTCCCGTGCATCGGCTAGAGCGGCCTCACTTGAAGTTGTGTCGCTTGCGTTTTCTTCTGCTCTCGCCAGCCTCTCTTCAAGTTTATCAAGTATGTTGCTGTGGTTATCAAGTATGTTTCGTAAATTCCCGCTCAAGCGCTCAAGGATCAGAAGGACTCTATCCTTTGCTTGATGATCAAGGTCAGCTCGGCGTTCCTCACGTTCCTGAAGCAACATTTCTCGTCGCTTTGTAACCCGGTCCTGGATAGACTTGCGGCGTTCCTTGGCAAGCTCTCTCATTTCTACGCCTCGAGTGCCGGTAGCTGTCTTCATTTCGTCACGAACTTCTCGAGCTTCTTCACGACTAGAAGTGGCTTGAGTGCCGGGTCGTTCGCGAGCGTGCTCTGCTTGCATTTCCTGTGCGTTTGCTCTTCTTTCGGTTGGCGTGGCTTTAGTAGGCTGAGCTGTTGCGATCGAAGGTGCGAGCACTGCAAGACCGAGGAGTGCACATAACACTGTCTGTGTTGGTTTCTCTGGGTGTGTCATGTATGTTGGCATCTTATTATTTGATAATTCTATGTTGCGTGTACAAGAATACGTACTGTCGCTTGGGCAATTATTGCATAGTTCCGTTAGGTTTTCTGTGTGGATAGTCAGTCTCGTGTAAAAAAACACGTAAAAAACCGTAAAGAAAACACGTATCAGTTTATCCGATACGTGTTTTCTGTGTACCTTGTGCACAAGGTACACGCGCTTTGCTCCATTATGCCTCGGGGCAGGGGTGAGAGTTCTCAGCTTTCACTTCTGCCATACAGACCGGAGGTTTTAGGCGGCTGTCGATGAAGCTATTTCATCAAGCTTTTCATTAAATTTGGGGAGTTTTCTCTTCCAAGGTCGTCTGAGTAGGCGGCCCTGGAGCAAGAGCGCAGAATGGATAAGATCACACCTTCACCGATCAGGTTTTTGCCCTTACAGAGTCGGTCTGATCGCACCGTTCTATCATTCATCCTCATCCAACAATTCATTCATCACGTCGGTAGTTGCCCCTCTCATGGTGACAACTGTCGTCTATTATATCGAAGGGAATTAGGCAATTCAAAATAAAAGATGTGGATAAGGTAGTGAGAAGACACGCAGTCAGTTACGTATATTAGCTCATGTTACAATAGACGAATGAGTGAATCTCTTACGTATACTATTCGCCGTGTGCGACGAGCGAAACGAATGAGAATTATCATTCATCAAGACGGTACTGTTGTGGTGACCAAACCGTGGTGGGCACGGAAGAAAACAGCTGAGGCGTTCCTTTTGAAAAATCAAGAATGGGTTCTTGAAAAAGTTCGGGCGATAACAACAGGTGCCGATCCGGACCTTACTTCTACAGACGAACATCATTACGAGGAACATAAAGAGGCGGCCCGGGCACTCGTTCATGCAAAACTCGAGCAATGGAATCGCTTGTATGCGTTCACGTATCATCGCGTTTCAATTCGCAACCAAAAAACGAGATGGGGGAGCTGTAGCGCCTCCGGTAATTTGAATTTTAGCTACAAGATATTGTTTTTGCCGGAGCGGCTGCAAGACTATCTTGTTGTTCATGAACTGTGTCATCTTAAAGAGATGAATCACTCACAACGTTTCTGGGCGCTGGTCGGACAGGCATTACCGGGATATCGAACGCTGTATAAAGAACTTCATCTTCAAGGCGATACAGTTGATCAGGAGTAACAAAATGCATACCCATATAGTAAAATATAGTACGTATGGCAACATTTATTTTCGATACAACACAGAATGCGGATCTCTATTATGCCATCCGACGATCAATGGATGATCCGGTATTTTTTCTTGAGCAGGACAGCGGGAAGCAGTTTGTTTTTTTGAATAAGATTGAATATGGCGCTTTTACTGAGCAGAACTCTGTGCCGAGCTTAACCGCGATCGAGCTTGAACCTTTTATCGATCGAGCAAAGGGAATTGAAGGAGATGATCCTCTACGCTTAAAAGTGGCTCTGATTATTTTAAAAGAGTACGGATTGGAGGAACAAGCTATAACTGTGCCGGCGAGCTTCCCGGTTCAGATGGCGGACTATCTTAGGAAGAACTCTATTGCGCTTAAGCCTGACTCATCGCTATTCCCGGGTCGAGCTTGTAAGAAAGATGGTGAGATCAACGCTCTGCGCAAGAGTTTGACAAATACCGCTGATGCGTTTGCCTTTGTCGAGGGCATGCTACAGGAGGCATCGATCAGAAATAGCGAGCTTATGCTTGCCGGAGAAGTGTTGACGAGCGAGCGTGTTAAACGAGAGGTTGCAAAGTTCCTGTTTGATCGAGACATGGTGAGCGATTCTGGCATTATTGTCGCGAGCGGTGCGCAGACCGCGATGCCTCACCATGGTGGTGCCGGGGCGCTTTTGGCGAACGAGCCGATCATTGTTGATATATTTCCCCGAGATCAGCATACCGGTTATTACGGTGATATGACCAGGACATATATTAGAGGAGAGCCATCAGAGCGTGTTAGAGTGATGTACCAGGCCGTACATGAAGCGCATCAGGTCGCGTTTGGCATGTTGGCTTCCGGGGTACCTGCTCGTGAGGTGCACAAAGCGGCCGCTGCAGTGTTCGAGCGACACGGTTTTATAACAGATGAAGATTCCGGATTTATTCATGCGACCGGACACGGTCTTGGTGTTGCTGTGCATGAGGCACCCGCGGTCTCAGCAAGCAGTGAGGACACCCTTGAGGCGGGTAATGTTATAACCATTGAACCGGGTCTATATTATTCTGAAAGCGGTGGCGTTCGGATCGAAGACGTTGCTCTCATTACGGATGACGGGTACGTAACACTTTGTGACGATCAGGTTGATGAATGGGTCATCTAAAACCTATATGAAACACAACAAAACAGATGCCGAGTGGCACAATTTGCTTACTCCACAACAGTATCGGGTGATGCGTGAGCAGGGGACCGAACCACCTTTCTCAGGGAAACTCATTGAAAAAAATGAGGGAGGTGTGTATACGTGCAGCGCATGCGGCAGCGAGTTGTTTTCCGTTGACGCAAAATTCGAGAGTGGAAGCGGCTGGCCGAGTTTCGATAAAGCCATCAAGGGAGCAGTGATCTTCAATGAAGACGATTCCGGCCTCGAGAAGCGAGTCGAAGTGCAGTGTGCGGATTGCGGCTCTCATTTGGGTCACGTGTTTAATGACGGGCCGGAAGAGTCAACCGGTAAGCGTTACTGTATTAATGCAGTTTGCTTGAAGTAAAAAATAGATAAATAGTTAGAATAGGAGTTACGTACAAGAAGGCCGCCCATTTCTGGTATGATAGGAAGTATTATGTTCAAACGTCTACGACAATCACTCGGCCTACGATTTAAACGACGTTTGACCCGTTGGCAGGCGTGGTTTGAGCGCAATGAAAGAGTAATCGTCCCGCTCGCTCTTTTAGGGGGTTTTATATTTGATTTCCTCACCTTGACCAGGATCGATCAGCTGTACGAGAACCTTGTTTTGTTAGCGTACCTTGTGTTGGCAGCAGCAGGTATTACGTTCGTTCACTTCTACGAAAGCTGGACCTATCATCGTATGGTCCGAGAGAACGGCTTTGTCGATCGCATGCTTGGCTATCTGCATGCGCCAACGCCGTTTATTATACAGTTCGCATTCGGTGCGTTGTTCAGCGGTTTTTCAGTTTTCTATATGCGAAGCGGCGCCTTCACCGCCAGTTGGCCGTGGTTTTTGGTGTTGGTCGGTCTCATGGTCGGTAACGAGTTTTTCCGTAAACAGTATATACGACTGTCGTTTCAAGTAGCTGTTTTCTTCTTTGCACTATATTCATACGCTATCTTCTCCGTGCCAATGCTGGTCGGTGCGATCGGGTGGTGGGTGTTTCTCCTAAGTGGCATCGTTTCGTTTGTTTTGATCTTTGGATTTCTATACTTCTTGAGATCAATTATCCCGACAAGATTTAATCAAAGCAAAAACGGCCTCTTGGCAGCAATTATCGGCATTTTTGCTGTTGTTAATGTTTTCTACTTTACGAACATTCTTCCTCCGATCCCGCTGTCATTGAAAGATATCGGTGTGCATCATCATATCACTCGTGCTGATGGTGGTGGGTACAACGTAATTACCGAACCGCGTCCCTGGTATAACTTCTTTTCATTCTCAGATGACCATCATGTGATAGAGGGAGATGACGCGTATGTTTTTAGTGCCGTCTTTGCTCCAACCGGTCTTCAAACCGAGGTGGCCCATCACTGGTACTTTTATAACGAGAAGACGTCGCGCTGGATTAGTCAGAACCGGGTGTCGTTTGCAGTTATCGGCGGACGAGATGGCGGTTTCCGTGGTTATTCTCGCAAAGACAGTATATCGCCTGGTAGTTGGCGGGTAGACGTAGAGACGCCAAGCGGACAGTTGATCGGGCGGATCAGGTTCAATGCCATTCGAGTTGCCGGTACTCCTGATCTTGAGACAAGGATTATTGAGTAGAGGTGTGCTGTGCTTACAAATATATAATGAAAAACCCCTGCGAGCGTGTCGCAGGGGGAGAGGGAGAAGGCGATGAGGTCGCTGCTTAGTGCCGGTATCGACGATCACGTCGATCACGTCGACGATAATCTCGATCATCGTCGTAGCTTATCCGGTTACGGTCTCGTCGGTCACCGTAGTCGCGCCGACCAGAGTCCCAGCGGGAATCACGATCGTGACTTTCCCAAACGCAGTTCCGGTTATCACGACGGTCACTAAATCTTCCAGTGTGGCGTTCACGACCAAAGCGTCGATCAGTCCGCACTTCGATCGGGTATAAACTTCGTTCTGGTCTCACGGTAATCGTGCTGCGTGGTTGGCGAACTCGTCGATCGTTCCGATCACTGTGCTGACCTCGCTCGAGATACTCAATGCGCTCCTTCAGGACAGCAGTTTCTCGTTCAAGCTGTTGGACGCGGTCTTCGAGATCGTTGACCTTCTGGTCGTTGCCTGTCTGACCGTACGCCATTGTATGGAGTCCCAGTAGGAACATCAGTGTCGCCACGGTAGCAGGGACAAGAATTCTCATCTTTATTCTCCCGTGTAAAATGTGCAAAAGTACAAATCAAACGTGTTTAGTTATACATTACCTATAAAAACGTGTTGTGTCAATAGGGCTTGCCGGAGGATGTATATGCTACACTTACTGGTACTATGCTACGAATCGGAGCACATAAATCCAGTTCGGGTGGTTACACGACAGGCGTTGCGGAGGTACATGAAATAGGCGGTAACTGTCTTCAGATCTTTTCGTCTGCGCCACGAAATTGGCGACCGGGTAATCCTACTGAGGAGGATAAGCAAACATTCCTAGAACTTCGTAAAGAATATGATATCGATCCGGTATATTTTCACGCCTCGTACATGATCAATCTAGCTGGAAGTCCGGAAAACCGAGAGAAATCTATTAACGCGCTGGTAGCTGAACTTGTTATAGCTCATAAGTTCAATGTGCGCGGAAGCGTGATCCATCTTGGTTCATTTAAAAACGGCGTACGAGAAACAAATGATCAGGGATTATTCGCAGAAGAAGCAGCGTATGACGTTCTGTTCAAAAGTATTGAGCGAATACTTACAGAGACGCCTGACGACATCTTGTTCATTATTGAGAACATGGGCATGCGCAAGATAGGCATGTCGCTTGAGGAGATCGGTTATATTGTGAAGAAACTCAATTCTCCACGAGTGAAGATTTGCCTTGATACTTGTCATTTGCACGCTGCGGGGTACGACATCTCTTCGCCGGAAAAGCTCGATGCTTTTTTGGACAAGTTCGATCAACTGATCGGACTGGATCTGCTTGAGCTGTGGCATGTAAACGATAGTCGCGATACATTCGGCGCCTTGCGTGATCGTCACGAGAACATTGGTGAAGGTAGTGTGGGAAGTGGTGTTTTTGAGGCACTGATAAACAGCACTCGTGTTAATGATAGACCGTTTATAATTGAGACACCAGGCTTTAGCGGCGGTGGACCTGACAAAGAAAATCTAGATCGACTTAAAGCTTTTGTCCACTGAGATGTGAGACGACACTGAATAAAATAGTTATCCACTTATACCTTCGGCAATATTGACAAAAAGGTTATATAATGAGGAAAGAAGAGATTATTATATAATGTACATTGCTTGTGGAATTTTCAACAGAATTACTCGGAAAAATAGCCAGCGTTTATTTACTCATCGTTGGTATTTCGTTGTTGGTGAGACAGAAGAGCTGGATGTCGATCGTGAGAAAGATCCAGACAAGGCCGGGTACGCTTATGCTCGTTGCGTTTGCTGAGCTTGCGCTTGGTCTGCTTATTGTTATTACCCACAACGTATGGGTCACTGATTGGGCGGTGGTTGTAACTATTATCGGATGGTTAATGGTGGTAGAAGGTATCATGAATATGGTCCTTCCCCACGGTGTTATCGAGCGAATGATCAAGTACTTTAACAAACCTAAATGGTATGTTGTTGGAGGCATCTTCTCGATCATGGTCGGTGTGTATCTGGCATCATTCTCATTTGGACTTGCTTTGTTCTAACCACTGACTCGGTCATTGAGCAAAGATGTAAAAACCGTTCGCTAGTGGGCGGTTTTTGCTATTGTCTAGCGCATGTTCTCTTGATGTGTGTGAGGTTGTATTGAGTTAGTGGAGTGGGTGATATGGTATGATGCTTCTATGAGTCAAGATAAATACAGTGCGGTGTGGGTATCGTATTCAGGATTAAGTACGTTCCTGAAATGTCCGCGAGCCTATTACCTACAGTATATGTATAAAGATCCGCAAACGCGACGCAAGATCTCTGAGATGACCCCGCACCTTGCACTTGGTCAGGTTGTGCACAATACGATCGAGCCGTTGGCGAACGTCCCGGCTGAAAAACGATTCGATCAGCCGATCATGGATATTTTTGAGCGCCACTGGTCTACGATCAGTGGCGAGAAAGGTGGGTTTATAAGCATTGAGGAGGAAGTAGAAATGAAAGAACGAGGTAGATCTATGATCAAACGAGTTGTTGAGCATCCGGGCGCATTAAAACGAAAAGCAACTCGCATTCCTCCGACGCCGAGTGGTATGCCACCAAACTTTTATCTTTCTGAGGAGGATAACATTATTCTATGCGGAAGTATCGACTGGCTCGAGTATCTTGAGGACACAGACAGCGTCCACATAATTGATTTTAAAACCGGTAAACGAGAAGAAGAGGGCAGATCGTTGCAGCTGCCGATGTATTTATTGCTTGCACGTAATTTACAAAAACGTTCGGTAGCAAAGGCGAGTTACTGGTATCTCGATCGATCAGATACTCTTGATGAAAAAGAGTTGCCGACATACGAGGATGCATTTGAGCAAGTTTTAACTGAGTCAAGAAAGTTAAAAAAAGCACGAGAAGCAAAGGATCTTTCTTGCCCGCAGGGCGGCAGCTGTTTTGCCTGTAGTTCATTTGAGAAAATTATTGTGGGCGAAGCGACCTGTATTGGTTCAAATGAGATGAATAAAGACGTGTATGTCGTATCTCGCTAAATGTGTGACAGGACGAGTGAAAAGCAAGGTGGTGCTTGCGGTGATGATCGCGAGTATTTTTGTAGGTGTAGTAGTCGCGATCGGATTTCTTGCCTTCACGGTAGATGAACTCACCGATCAACAAGCGAGTATTGAGCAGGATTTGGCAGACATTACAGGGGAGTTGCAAACTACTAGCGTATCACTTGAGCAGGCCCAATTAGCGCTCGATACGATCATTGAAAATAATCAAGAACTTCAAGAGAAGCTAGCTCTTGCTCAGGAAAATCGAGAAAATACTGAACGTGTGCTGAGTCAGACCAGAGAGCAGGTCGGTGAACTCGAAGTTGAGTTGGATGGAAAGATAGGCGAGGAGCAGCTTAGTGCGCTTGTTCAGGAGTGGGAGCCCCGTATCGCCCGAATAGAATGCGTGTTTCGTAATAATGATGGGGGCACCTCGCGTTCAAATGCCTCTGCGGTCTCCGTGCTTCGGCAGGGAGAAGTGCAATTCATAACAAATAAGCATGTGTTGGTCCAGAAGGGTCATTCACTGGTAAATTGCGAATTGGCTGTGCCGGGAATCGGTGATGGCTTGCGTGTAGAACCTGAGTCAGCCGAATTTTCAGGCACACTCGATATCGCCTATGTTACCTTGTCTGATCAGCCGGCTGAGCTTGTGGCAGAGGCGTCGGGCGTTAGAGTCTGTAGTGAGCCGCCGTCATTTGGCTCAAGAGTGCTTATACTCGGCTATCCAGCGACCGGTTCCAAAAGCGGGATAACCGCAACAGACGGGATACTATCCGGGTTTGAAGAAAATTACTATATTACGTCCGCCAAGATAGAGCGCGGTAATTCCGGCGGGGCGGCAGTTCTTGTAAAAGAAGGTTGCTTTATCGGCTTGCCGACATTGGTGGTGGTTGGTCAGGTGGAATCTTTGGCGCGAATTCTGCCTGTTACGTCTCTCTAGAATCTAGAATAACTAAACGAAAGTTAGTTATTTGGAAGGTCGAGGAGCGGTAGGCATGAGCGTTCATCGTAGGTTCTTTGAAGAGGGTCATGGGTAAACAGTGTTATCTCACACGTTGGCTCCGCAATAGCTTCTTTGAGGTGTCCGCCACATGCTTGATGATCTGCTCCGGCAAGTGTGATGTGCGCATGTATCAGTAGCGTCTCGTCATAGAGAGCTACATTTCCTGTGAGGTTAGTGATCTCGTGAGGTTTTGTGATATCAGAATACGTATACTCAAAATTATTTATGTGATACATGCCGATCGTTGCTGAGCGGACGGCACCGATACCAAAGAACGATCCGCCATTGATTTTTTGATCTGCACAAAATTCTTCAAGTGTTTGTTTGATCCCGTCGCCCTGAGGGATGCGAATAATATAACCAAATGTAGTGTGTTGGTACGACATGTTCAAAAGTATTGGGATAGAGACTAGTAATAAGTGTAAAAAGCTAGGTTAAGTATATCGTAAAAAACAAGAGATATTAAAAAACCACCATACGCTCAGGGCGTATGGTGGGTCACTGGTTTGAGTTGCCTTAGCTACAGCAGGTCCTCGATCGCAACGCCTTCTCTTCTTTTTGCTTCAGCAAGCTCTCGGCGGTTTATCTCGACATCCTTTGGAAAGTCAAACCCCAGGCGAACTTTATCGCCATGAACTTCAACCACTCGGATAACGCCGATCGGATTTCTCGGGTCACCAACCACAATTTCCTCTCCCACTCTTCTGGTAAGGGCCAGCATAACTCCCTCCTTGTAAAAGGTACATCGTCCGTGTAAATCACTCGGCAAAGGTAAATAACTATACTGATTTTTCCTAAATATGCAAGAAACAGGTATACTGGACTCTATGCAGGACCGCTCGGAAAAAAATAAAAGTAGACAAGGAAAGACGGAGACCGAGCCTGATAGGGAAGAGTTTCCGGATCAGCGACTCTTTGAGCCGGACCCGGAATTAGAAGGAAGGCCGCCGGGTTTTTGGGAGCAGGTCTGGCCGTTTATTCGCTTTGTGGGTGCTGGCCTTGCTGTCGGTGGTTTGTTGTACGTTTCCGGAGCGTATCAAGCCTTTCTTTTGCGCGAGACTCCACAAAGTGTTCGCCAGGAACCTATACCCTCGAAAGTAGAATCGGAACTAGTAACAGTGCCGGTACACGTTTTCCTGGTAACAACTAATACCAGTAATTTTGGCACACAAAGAGATATAGAAAACGCCGAACGATTGGTCGAGAATGCCGGTAACATCTGGGCGCAGGCTAATATACGCTTTTCCCTGTCCGGTGTTCAGCGTCTTGAAGTGAGTCCGTTTGACATAGATCAGTTTCATCGAGATCCACAAGCGTTCGTCTCAAGCGTCTTTCAATATAATGACCGACAGATAAATATATTTTTAACAGGTACACTTTCGGGTCTGAACGGCGTTGCTTTCGGTGGAACGGAGGGTCTCGCTGTTGCCGACAGAGTTAGTCATTTTGACTTTCGAACACTGGCGCACGAGATCGGTCATCTTTTTGGTTTAGGCCATACACAACGATCAAAATGGCTTATGTCTCAAGGGGCATACGGCAATGAGCTGTCTCTGGAGGAGATCCAAATCGCTCGAACACATGCTAAGCGGCTTGTGGATTAATCGGTTTTTTTCTCACTATTACGTGATATGATAGTGTACCAGTAGTCAGTAGGTTGGTTACCGCTAAGATTTATTTATAAAATAGAGATCATAAACATGGAAATGGAAAACGAAACACAACAAGATGTAACACAAGACAAACAGTCGAGTGAGCAACAGAGCGCTCCGACAAACTCAGGCGGCGCAAATAAAATGTTGATCGGGGGGATCGTTGTCGTAGTTATAGCTGCTATCATCGGTGCTGCTATGTGGTTCCTTGGCGGCGATATGTCTACAAACGCTGACCCATCTGCCGCTGTTGCGGTGGTAAATGGTGAGGAGATCACCCGGGCCGAGTATGATGCACAGCTACAGAATGTAGAGCAGTCATTTCAGGCACAGGGCCAAACGGTTACTGATGAAATAAGACAGCAGCTACTTAATAGCCTTATTGAACGAGAGCTTATAGTTCAGTACGCACAAGAGAACAACATTACTGCCTCTTCTGAAGATGTAGACGAACAGTACGAGCGGTTCTCATCTCAGTTTGGTGACGAGGAGGAATTTAATAGTTTTCTCGAGAGTCAGTCTGTAACAGAAGCAGAGGTACGAGAAGATATTGAGAAGCAACTTGTTGTTCAGGCGGTACTTGAAGCACAAGCAGAAGGAGCAGGGCTTGGTGAAGTGTCTGATGAGGATGTGCAGGCTCGCTATGATGAGCTTGTTGCCGGAACAGGAGAAGGACAGGAGGCTCCAGAGCTTTCTGAAGTAGAGCCACAGGTACGAGCTCAGTTAGAACAAGAGCAGCAAGGAGAGGTGTACGAAGCATTTGTTGCTGAATTGCGACAGGATGCTGATATAGAAGTGCTCCTCTAGTACTTTTACTTTAAAAGACAGAATAGCCAAAGCAAAACGCCGTAACAAACGGCGTTTTGCTTTGGTGGCTGTATTGAAAGAGGGTATACTGAATCAACTCACACGATGTGTGGCCAATTATTTAAAAGTACTCGTTCACATTAATTTGATCTACCATGTTCATTACCGCAATAACTGACTGTCAGGACGATAATGCGATCAACCGCATGATGACACGTGCTTTGTCACTTTTGGATACCGGCACATTCTCTGGCGTTACTCGGCTTACAAGCGGTCTAAATAGACGAGCAGAACTCGAAGCTGCTGGTAATCTTGTTGATATACTAGACGCGTCTGAGGGTCGTCCGGGTATTGTTATGGGCAATGTTGCTCCCCGGAATGGTGATGCGCACGACCGGTGGGATAATGGAACACCTTTTGGCTACTTTCGTTACCGGGAAACACTGGTTGTAACAACAATCGATGGAGCCATGCTATCGCTTGTTAAAAAGCTGGGTATTGTAGATACGATCAATAGTATCGATATGGAAAAAGTGGTTACGGATGAACTTGACCATACAACCATTTCATACGCTCCCGGGAAAATTCTGGGGTCACAGTTTCGAAGTTTTGATTTTCTTCCACGTGTTGCTGTGCACTTGTATCAACACGGGGATGTTACCTCTATACCTAAGTCACTTGAAGGTGTTCCGGATGTGAACAACGTCATCTGGTGGATCGACAGTTTTGGTAACTGTAAGACAACTCTGACACCGGAAGATATACAGCATCGACCAGATGAGCCGATAGAGACGGAGTTCGGACCGATCGGATATAGGTACTCGCTCAAGAGCGTGCCGGACGGTGAGACTGCGCTTATTGTCGGCAGCTCCGGTTTTAAAGAGACTCGTTTTCTAGAGATCGCAACCCAGGGCGGGAACGCTGCTAAGGAGATATCAGCGAACGTAGGTGATTCAGTGCTTCTGTAGCGCACACAGGGAGTAGTTCTAAACAGCTCAACCGTCGGTTGAGCTGTTTAGTGGGTGTTGAGCGTCCCCGGATCGGTTTGGTTAACCGAGAATGGCATCAAAATCCTCGCTGTCGGCGGTCATAAAGTAGAAGTTAACTGCTGCCAGTATCAACAGTGCGGCGATAGTTATGACGAAGGCGATCTCGAAGACGTTCGCAAAAAGAAAAATGCCGGCAAAGAGGAAAAGCTTCACGCTCATCGCGGTCACGTTTTTGAGTACAGCTGTTTTGAGCGGATCAATACGTCGAGCGCGAATAAATAGGTTACTGTCGAGCGGAATACTGACGAAGAGCGCAAAGATACCGACAAGTACGATACTGATGTAGTAAAACGGACTCCAGTCAATGGTCATGCGAATAACCCAGATCAAGGCAAGCGCCAGAGCGCCGGTCATGATAAGTTTTTCCCGGGTTCGGGCATTTATACGGCGGGTAAAGAGAGAAAAAATAATTGTCGTAGCAGCGATCAGTACCGGTATTACCGCTACGGATTCGATAGATTGAAAGATCAGGAAAATAAAGATCGGCCAGAGAACTAATTCTGAAAAGTTATGGATCGAATACAATCCATTGGTAATGAAATTGTTCTTCTCAACAGGACTTTTGAAAAAATTCAAAAAGGAAGAGAAACGGTCCCATTGGGTTGGCTTGTCAGAAAATGTGTTCACATAGATAAGCGGTATGATCGAAGCGAAGAACAACGTGATACTTGCTGCCAGTAGCATTGTTTGACTACCAAAGGCAAGAATGATCGCGCCGGCGATCGGCCCCATCATGGTGGCAACTTGCTTGGCACTGTAGAGGGCGCCGGTTTTGCCGTTGGTCTGTTTCGGGTCATCGTTACTTTTGATAAACAGATAAAGGTGGGCAACCCAGTACAGTGCGTCGTAGAGAGCGCCGAGAAAGGCGAGGGCAATAAGGATCACGAAGCTGTCTACTGTTAGAAAGTCAAATGCAATAAAATATCCAATGATCGCAAAATTTGATAAGACAATGACCCAGCGAGCGCCAATACGACGAATAAGGTCACCGGCAAGAAAGTTAAGGGGGACGTTTATTAAGTGGAAGAGGAAGTAGTAGCCGATAATGGCATTAAGTGAGTAGCCCATCTGATACATCAGGATCGGAATAAAAATGGTGATCAGTGAACGGGCGATAACATGCAGCCAGATGGAGAGTTCAAACAACCAGAAATCATCTTTCAGCAAATTTCTGATCGCGTGGTGATGATGGTAGAAATGAAATAACTGCATATTTTTGATAGAGTGCCGTAGCCGACGCTTTTAGAGAAAGAATATCACAAGACTCTGATTTGAAAACGTATTGCTTTGTATCAACGAGTTCAGGCGGTGGAGCACGTATCAAAAAGTGTTTCAGTATTTGATGCCGGGACATGTTACTATTTGGATATACTCGTATGGAACTATTTACACGCTCAGATCAAAATCCGATCCTTGCTCCGGATCCTTCTCATTCGTGGGAGTCGCGCGCAGTGTTCAATCCGGCTGTTACTGAATTGAACGGTACGATCTATATGCTCTACCGAGCGATCGGAGATGATGAAAATTATATTTCTCGACTCGGACTCGCGACAAGTACAGACGGCATCTCGTTTAAGCGCTCAAGCGAGCCCTGGCTCGCGCCGTCAACCGCGGACGATCGTTGGGGCACAGAAGATCCGCGTATGACTCGTATTGACGACACGGTCTTTATAACCTACACCGCGATCTCTCAGCCGGTAAAAGAAACAGAAAGCGCAATGCGCACAGATCCGCTTCTGGCACAGGTTAACCTGGTCTCTACAACAGACTTTTCGTATTACTCGCACCAAGGTCTTATAACGCCGGACTACTCGGATAACAAAGACACACTTCTTTTTCCGGAAAAAATAAACGATTGTTATGTATTGCTTCATCGTCCGCATCGTTGGTCAAAAGAATGGTACCGGGAGTCCGGTCAAAATGCCGCGGCCAACGTACCGGTGCCAATAGATGGTCTTCCGGAAAAACCAAGTATCTGGATCTCATATTCAAAAGATCTGATCACGTGGTTCGATCACTCGGTGGTTATGGAGCCAACGCATGACACAGATGAGAAGATCGGTGCCGGTGCTCCGCCGATCAGAACTGAGCAGGGCTGGCTGCTTCTGTACCACCATGTGACAAATCATTCCGGAGTCAAACGTATGTACGCGGCAAAAGCCGCATTGCTTGATATCAACGATCCCTCTCAGATCATATCGCGAACTCGGGAGCATGTTCTCGAACCGCGGGAAGCATATGAGACGACCGGTGATGTTGCTGACGTTGTATTTCCGACCGGTGCGTTTATTCGCGGCGGTGATCTGTATATGTACTACGGCGCCGCGGATACGTATTGCGCACTTGCCACCGCACCGATCACTGCCGTTCTTGATGCGCTTGAAATACACACGTCCTGATCTAAAAAGCCATAGATGCCGTGTGCTATAATGAACGTATGATATTTACCTCAAAGATAAAATTGGCTTTAGAGCGTGCGACAACCCTTCACGACGGTCAGTATCGCAAGGATGGAAGTACTCCATATATTGCCCATCCGGTCGCGGTCGCAATGATCCTGGCGCAGTACACGAGTGATGAAGATATTATCTGCGCTGGTCTACTGCACGATGTACTCGAAGATGTTGCTGGCTATTTTGAGCAAGACATGAGAGTGGAGTTTGGTGATACGATAACCGACATTGTCAAAGGAGTGACGGAACCCAAAGATCCAAACAAAGATGTCTCTGAGCAATTGCCGTGGCGTGAGATCAAGGAGAAGTACATGGAGAACCTGAGAACAGCTCCGAGTGGTTCGGTTATGGTTGCTGCCGCCGACAAGATCCACAATCTCGAGTCATTTATATCACTCATCGAGAGAGAGGGTAAAAATACATGGAAGATATTCAATTCTGCGCCGGAAGAGCGTATTTGGTATTTTGATCAAGTGCTTGCCATTGTTGCGGATAGGGTCGAGAACGAACTTGTCGACAAATTCAGAGAGTTAAATATTCAATTTCAAGAAGCAATAGCGACGAGAAGCTTATAGGTTTCTATGGAGAGAACTAAGAAAAAAGTTGCGGTGTTTGATATCGACGGGACTATTTTTCGTTCGAGTTTATTGATAGAGCTTGTTGAGAATTTGATCGATCGCGGACTGTTTCCACAGGAAGCGCGCGAGCTGTATCGTAAAGAGCGGGCCGGTTGGCTCGATCGAACGAGTGGGTATGAAGCGTACATCAACGCTGTTGTGCGTTCTTTTTTAAAGCACATTAAGGGTGTTCCATTCCTTGAGTTTGATGAGATCGCAAGTGACATGGTCGATCGGCATCGTTCTCGAGTGTATCGCTTTACCCGTGATCTTATTGCCCAGCTTAAAAGTGAGGACTTTTATTTATTAGCGATCTCACAATCTCCCAAAGGGGTGCTAGACAAGTTTTGTGACAGTTTCGGTTTCGACAAAGTCTACGGTCGATTTTACGAGCTTGGCCCGGGTGATCGGTTTACCGGCAAAGTGGTCGATGAACATCTGATAGCGAACAAGGCAAATATTGTGAAGCGGGCAGTTGAGAAAGAAGGGTTGACCCTGGAAGGTTCCTACGGTGTCGGCGATACAGAAGACGACATGCCATTTCTTGAACTCGTGACTCACCCGATCGCTTTCAATCCTAATAGCGGTTTGTACCGATATGCGAAGATAAACGATTGGCGAGTGGTTGTGGAAAGAAAGGATGTTATCTACGAGGTGCATGAAAATTTCTAGTGTATAATAGAAAGCAATGGCGGAGTTTATGTCTACACCTACCGATCAAGACGACCACACAGATGTATATGGCTTGGAGGCTGACCGGCATCGTGAAGTAAAGCACGATGAAGACAGTTCTTTGAGTGAGCAAGCAAAGGAAAAGGAAAGCGGGTCTGATATAAATACTGAAACTCAGGCTGAGCAAGTCAAAAATATTGCTGTCGGTGACCTGGTTGAGGTCAATGGTTTTTTTGATGAACCTAAAAAAGTAGTGAGTATAGATTCAGATGGAAAGATCGAAATAGAGGGAGGTGAGGGAAGTTTAAATATGGTTGTGGATCCTGCTATCCACACAATAGACTCCGTATACAAGGCTCCGAGAGAGTCGATGAAGAGTGAGCAGGTCAGTGCAGGTCAAGGTGTGAACGATGGAGATCAGACTCAGTGGCAGGCTGAAGTGGGTATGCCAAATGCTGAACCGGCATCAAGCGATCAAAAAGAAGCAGACGAATGGCGAGCCGCTTTTGATTCAGAGAAAGTGAATACAAGTGGTCAAGACTCGTCCGGGGTTTCTGAGGGTGAGCCTACAGCAGGTGAAAGCGGTCCTGAAGTGAGTAGTGCGGAGGTGAAGAGCCTGGTAGATATGATGTCTACGTTTTTGCAATTGAAGAAGGAGAGTATACACAACCGACTGAAGAGAAAATGGGGTGAGATGTCGGATCGGGCGAAGGTATCAGCTGTGCTTGCTATCGGAGTAACGCTTCCGACGGTCGCAATAGCGGCATACAAGTATTTTCCACTGATCGCCTTGGCGCTGCGGGCTACAGGATCGGAAGGGTTTGATTCTATGGAAATGGATGGAACAGGGATGGCAGATGGGAAAGAGCCTGAATCAGTTGAGCAAGGCACTGAAACTGAACCGGTTGCCGATGCGGGCACTGATCCTGTTGGTGAAACACAACGCGGATCACAAGCGGGAGAACGATCTACAGATTCCGACAATGGCAGAATCCAGATGACAGAACCCGAAGAGATCGAGGTTATCGGTGGACCTGAGGGAGAAAGTTTACCTCCTGATGAGGTTCAAAAAGATGAGGGTGAGGAAGAGGAATACGATCCGTATGCCTGGAGGCCTGAGGCGCCGGAGTACACTATTGGTACAGGGTCGCGTGGGAGTGATGGAAGTGAAGGAGGGGAAAGTGGTGGAGCAGTAGAAAGTGATGAGAAAGAGAGTGGTGGTACCGAGCAAATAGTGCGATCGTCAGAAAGCGCGGAGGTAGTAACGAATGTAGAAACAAGCGATAGTACCCACGTAGAGTTGGTGGAAGATGAAGAGACGGGAAAGGATGTTCTGTATGAGGTGGATAGCAGCAATGGAGAGCGTTTGCAAAGGCTTGTAACAGAGGAACCCGGGAAAGGAGCTACATTTTTTGATACTGGCGACTCTGAAACACATGTAAAAATAGTTCATAATGAAAATGGAACTTCTACACTGCAAATTGTAAACAGTGAAGATGGTCGTATTACAAAGGAGGCGGTTGTGGACTTTCCGTTGGATTTTACCGATTCTGATACATCAGAAGAAGCGCCGGCGGAGAGCTCTGACGAGAAACAACACGATAGCTCGGTATCTGCGCCGGAAACGCATAAAGAAGATCTTGGCGAGGTTGGTCTTTCTGATCGGGTCGAATGGCAGGCGGGGCGTGCGTACGGCTACGAGAACGGCGATCCGGTTGTGCTGTCTGATCCGAATTCAGAAGTTGTTCAAGGGGCGTATGCTGACGATCTTGTCGACGGAAAGGCGCATGTTGAGCAGGTAAAAATGTATTCGAATAGCGACGCAACGAAGCTTATGCTTGTTGATAGTGAGACCGGGGAGCAACTGAAGCGTGTTGACGTACTCGATGACGGCAACGTGGTCGTGCATTCAGGCAATGCCTCTGAGGTAGTGGTCGGGCCGCAGTTCGAGACGGGAGATCCGGATACACACATCGAGCAGGCGCAACGCTACGATGGTCAGATGTATGTGTTCTATGTTGTTGATAGCACGAGCGGTGAAGTTTTGGAGACCCGGCAGGCTTCGGCATCAGATTATGATCCCGGTCCGGCTGAGTTGCATGCACCTGCGTGGAAGCAAGAAGGGGTACAAGAAAGTGAAGGGAGTGCGACAATTGAGCCGGAAACTCGTTCAAATGCTAATGAATCCGCTGATCGTTCTGAGTCTGAGAGGCGATTCCGTGCGCCAATTGACGACGCAGGATCTTCTAGTGAAAGTAGATCAGATCAGGAGGATCAAGAACCATCCACATCTACCGATCCATACGCCGGGTACTCAAAAGCCGCTTAAACCATTGATCATATGAACATAATTCCCGACACCATTAAGAAGGAACTCGATCTTGAGAAATGCACTCCAGAACAGCAGCAACAGCTCGTAGCAGAGCTCGAAGACCTGGTCGAGCATCGTGTTACCGCCGAACTTCTAGACGAGCTTGATACTGAGTCAGCAGAGAAACTCAAAAAACTCATGGAGAGTGGGAGTGACGAAGAGGTAAGCGCGTATTTTGAGCAACTTGTCTCAAAAAACAAACAGGTGGTTGCCCGAGCAATTACCAAGACAGTACAGGAGTTTAAACAAGTTTCAAAAACGATCGGCCTTTCATAAAGGGTCAATGATGCAAAACCGGTTAACTATAAGTAAAATAAATGGCTCACATTGCTTGTGAGCCATTTATTATCTGTTTTAAGGTGTTTTTCGGGCAGTCTTTTTAGTAGTGGGTTTACCTTTTTCGAACACTATTGATTCACCCTTTAATTTTGCCACGATCGAGTCGCCGTCTTGAATCGTATTTTCAATGATCTGAGTCGAAAGTTCGTCCATGAGCGTGTCTTGGATAACGCGCTTGAGCGGACGCGCACCGAAGGCGGGGTCGTAGCCGGTACTCGTGAGCATTTTCTTTACCTCATCGGTTATCTCAAGCTCGATGTTCTTTTCTTGGCGCAGTGTTTCCTGAAGGTCGGTAAGTTGTATCTCGACGATCTCGTCGAGGTTCTCTTCGGTTAGACGATGGAAAAGCGTAATACTGTCGAGGCGGTTAAGAAACTCGGGGCGGAAGGTTTGGTGTACCACGCCCATAACGCTTTCGCGGAGTTTCTCTTCGTCTTTAAATTCACCGCCGGTAATAAGATCACTCCCAACGTTCGAGGTCATAATGATGATCGTGTTTGAAAAGTCTACGGTACGACCTTGTCCGTCCGTCAGGCGTCCGTCGTCAAGTACCTGCAAGAGCATATTAAATACGTCAGGATGAGCCTTCTCTATTTCGTCGAGAAGTACTACCTGATACGGTCGTCGTCGAACCGGTTCGGTCAATTGTCCGCCTTCTTCGTACCCAACATAGCCGGGAGGAGCGCCGACGAGACGGGATGTTGCAAACCGTTCCATGTACTCGGACATGTCTATTCGCACCATTGCGTTCTCATCATCAAAAAGAAATTCAGCAAGTGCTCGGGCTAGCTCAGTCTTTCCGACACCGGTCGGCCCGAGGAACATGAACGATCCGATCGGCTTTGCGGTAGCCTTCAGTCCGGCTCGGGACCGCCGAACAGCCTTTGCCACCCGTTCCACCGCTTCCTTCTGACCAACAACTCGCTTAGCCAGCTCGTCTTCCAGGTGTGATAGCTTGTCTGCCTCAGTTTCAAGCATTCGAGTAGACGGGATGCCGGTCCATCTCGATACAACGCGGGCAATATCTTCTTCGGTCACTTCCTCGCGAAGAACGCGCTGGCCCTTCGGAATATCAGCTAGTGCGCTTTGTGCCTCCTTAACCTTCTTTTCGAGCTGAGGTATTTCGCTGTACTGTATTTCGGCTACACGTTCGTAATTACCGGCGCGCTCTTCGCGCTCTTGCTCCGCCTTTAATTCGTCTATTTTTGCAGAAACCTCACGTGTATTCTCAATCATGTCTTTCTCTCGTTTCCATTCAGCTTGTTTAGCGTTAAACGATTCATTTAGATCTGCCAGGTCCTTCGATACTTGCTCGAGACGGTCTTTGCTTTGTTTGTCTTTCTCTTTTTTAAGAGCCTCGCGTTCGATCTCGAGTTGCGTTATGCGTCGTTTGAGCTGGTCAAGCTCTGTCGGCATGCTTTCCACTTCCATTTTAAGGGTAGAGGTTGCTTCATCTATGAGGTCAACCGCTTTATCCGGAAGAAATCGGGAAGGGATGTAGCGGGCAGAAAGCTTTGCTGCGGCAACCAGTGCAGGGTCGGTAATATGAACCCCGTGATGTACTTCGTACTTTTCTTTAAGTCCGCGCAGGATCGCCACGGTATTTTCTATGGTTGGTTCATCAACAAAGACAGGTTGGTAGCGGCGTTCCAGTGCTTGGTCTTTCTCGATGTGCTCGCGATACTCGCTTAGCGTGGTGGCGCCGATCATGTGTAGCGTGCCACGAGCGAGCATCGGTTTGATCATGTTTGCAGCGTCGACTGCGCCTTCAGCTGAACCGGCGCCGACGATCGTGTGTAGCTCGTCAATAAAGAGAATGATCTTACCTTCTGCTTTCTCTACTTCCTCGAGTACCGAGCGCATACGCTCTTCAAACTCACCGCGGTATTTTGCACCGGCTAAAAGTGAGCCGATCTGCAAGCTCATTACTTTTTTATTCTTGATAGAATCAGGCACGTCGCCGGAGACGATCCGTTGAGCTAGCCCCTCAACGATGGCGGTTTTACCAACACCCGGGTCACCGATTAGCACCGGGTTATTTTTGGTACGGCGGGCGAGTACCTGCATGACGCGTCGAATCTCTTCGTCTCGACCGATGACCGGATCCAACTTTCCGCTATCGGCAAGCGCGGTTAGATCCTGACCGTACTGTTCCAGGACATTGTATTTGCTTTCCGGGTTTTGATCTTTGATGTTCATAGAGCCACGTACGTTTTCTAGCTTGCTAATAATGGTTTCATACGTAATGCCTGTCTCTTCAAGCAGTTTCTTAGCAGGCGTATCTGTACTAAGTATGGCGAGTAGGGCGTGTTCGGTCGAGACATACGAATCGTTGAGGCCGGTCATCTCCTTCTGTGCCTGCTCAAGAATAGTTGCAGTATCGCGGGAGAGTCGCGGTTGCTCCACCTGCTTGAGTACGGGAAGTTTTTCGACCTCGTTTGTAACCTGCTTGTGAAGTGTTTCAGGGGAGCCACCGGCTTCTCGAATGAGTGGTGAGAAGATGGTGTCACCGTGCTCTGCTCCTTGCTGAAGCAGAGCATTAAGTAAATGCACTGCCTCGATCTGCGGGTTGCCGTGAGCTGTGGCGAGCTCAATAGCGCTTTGGAGCGCTTCTTGTGTTCGCTGGGTGTACTGTTCCGGATTGATAGTCATACTATTATAGACATAAAGTATTATACCACACTTGTCAACATTGCCGAGATATAATATGCTCAATCCATCGTTGTTGTTCGTTCTTATAAAACAGATCTCGAAAGGGTGCGAGATGCCACGCAAGATCAAACAATGGTTCGTCGAACCGATCGGCAGTCACGGCAATTCCTTGATCGCGAACCTTCTGGGAGACGATCGAACTCGTGAGGACATCGTTGGCCCTCGTGGGTACCGACCAAAGCTTTACGAGTGCACACGCGAGGAGGTTACATCCATCACCCAGTCGGACATCTATGTCCGCGTCTGGAAACAGTACTCAAACGATCAGTTGGTCCGAGACACAGGCCTAAGCAGGGAGCCCAAAGACACCGCTGATGTTTGACCTGTATATAATGGTCACTCTTCGCTATACCGCCCGGTTTTATGCCGTGCGGTTTTTTCTTAGGTTATTATAGTTTACAATAGATAGTATATGAATGAATTCGAAACAATTTCACGAGATGAGTTAAAAGAGAAGATCGATCACGAGAGTGACTTTGTACTTATCGATGTTCTTGGCGAGCACTCGTTTGAGCGAGCGCACATACCGGGAGCGATCTCAATAGATGCCCATGATGATAATTTTATTTCTGAGATCGAAGCAAAGGTCCCTAACAAGGAAAGTGAATTAGTTATCTACTGTGCAAGTTTTGCCTGTGGTCTGAGTACCGATGTCGCCCGTAAACTGATCGAGGCGGGGTACCATGCTGTCGTTGATTTTGAAGGAGGTTTGCGAGACTGGGCACGCGGGGGTTACCTGTTTGAGGGATCAGATGCAGAAGAAGTTGCTGAGCAATTATCAAAAGATTCAGATCAATAAAACACGCTCTATATGAATGAACATCCTACGTTTTCTCTTGTATGGGTTGTAGTAACAGTGCTTGTGGCAATTGGCTTAGGGGTTCTTGTGCTTGCCATGATCGTTTTTTCTGGTGATGATCAAATGTCTCCTGTTGATGACGTAGTGGATGAGGGTGTTGACACGAGCGATTGGCAGACATACACAAGTGACGAGTATGATTTTTCTATCTCGCATCCGTCAGATTGGACGGTTGCCTCGCACGCCCCTACCGACGACAACATTTCTGAGACCGGTATGATATCGCCTGCGATCAATATATTCCCTGAGGATGCCGATGTATCAGCACCGTTTGATCATCACAATGAAGTGGCTAATGTCTCAGTGTTTCCCAGCGGAGTTCCAACTGAAGGGGTGGCCGGAGAACAAGAGCAGTCAGGTATGTTGTTTAATACACAGCCTGCCGAGGCCTTTGATTATGTGCTTGATGATGGAACGTCATGGGCAACACTCGTTCGGTTTGAAGATGTGCCGGAGAGCTGGGAGCCGTACGGATTTATCTGGGCGCGAGCCGATATCGCTGATCTAGAAGTAGAGTGTATTTCAGATGGGGAGGTTGTTTCAAGCGAGCAGTGTGATCCGCTTACCGGGGACCGGGTTATTCGATCGGGGTCAGTTGATAATGACCAGCGAGAGATACAGGAAGAGATCATCAAAAGCTTTGAATTTCATCGGGAGTAGGTGAAGCTAGTAAACGTTTTACTTTTTTAGAGTAAATGTTGTATACTGTCGCAGTATGAATGAACAGGAAAATGATCATATAACGCAAGCGCAGCAAGATATGTCCGGGCGATCGTATGAGTCGATTGAACCTGAACCTCAAGCCGGTCAAAATCCTGCTGGTCAAGATTCACTCGCAGAAAGACCGCGAAAAGGGTTTCTGGAACGATATCGCGCGGGTCGTGTCTTTGGTAGCTTTGTATATGTTTACTTTGCGCTGTTCGTCGTTTTCCACGTTGCAGTAGCGCTTGTTTTCCTGATGACCAGCATGAACCCGATGGTTGGTCTTGTTCTTTGGATTATTATGATGCTTCTCGGCGGTTTCTCTGTAGTCGCGCTGAGCCTTTGGCGCGATCACTTACGAACATTTTGGGACCGCTAAGAATAGATAACATAAAATATAATATAAATACTATGCAGAATCAGTCACAAAAACAGCAGATCATTATCGCCGTGGTGATGCTGCTCATCGGTTTTTTGATCGGAGTACTCATTACTGCCGGTTGGTATCAAGGAAACGATGGTACATCGAATGATATTGATACAACCGATGACACTGAGCAGGTAATGGAAGATGATACTGACGATACGAGCGGTGAAGAAGACAACGATCTACCTGATCGATCCTCACTAAATAACAACAGTTCATCGAACACGTCTGGATCAGAGGATGTATCCGTATCCGCGAATGATCAGAGTGCCGGCAATGAAGTGGTTGTATCAAATGTAGAGGTTGATAGAACAACATGGGTAGCTGTTCGCGAGGGCGTGAACGGTTCCATGGGTAACGTGCTTGGTGCTAAGCGCGTTGAGCAAGGTTCTCACTCAGATCTCACTATACGATTGCTACGAGGGACTGAGGCAGGTGGAACCTACTTTGTAACACTCTATGAAGACAACGGAGATGGTGAGTTTAGTCACATCAGCGATTCGTTAGTAGAGGTAGATGGCTCAACAGTGTTTTCAACGTTTGAAGCATCAGCAGAGTAGTACTGGATGTACGGCACATGCCTCCTGTTTGTTTGCGCAGACAGGAGGCATTGTTGTTTTCCGGTTTATCCGTTACCCCATAATTTCATATGGTGTGGAGTGGCGGTAGAATGATCAGTAACGTATAAACAATTATGAAGATCACGATCTGCGGACTAGCCGGTACAGGAACGAGCACAACCGGAAAAAAACTTGCGAGCGTGCTTGAGTATGAATTTATCTCAAGCGGCGGCATTTTTCGTGCGAAGGCTGCTGAATACGGAATGGATCTCCATGAGTTTGAGGATCTCTGTCGTAGCGACGAAAAGTACGACCGTGCTGTAGATGATGAAATAGCAACAATAGGGAAGAGTAAAGATGATATTGTGGTTGAGAGTCGACTTGCGTGGTATTTTATTCCGGACTCATTCAAAGTGCTGCTCGTGTGTGATCGTCACACACGAGTTTCCCGGGTTGCCGGACGGGACAAGATCTCACGCAGCGAAGCTGATCAAAAAACTGCACATCGGGAAGATTCTATTCGGGCTCGGTTTCGTGATTATTACGGTATTGAACAATTTGACGATGAAGCCAACTTTGACCTGGTTCTGGATACGACAAAAGTGAGCGTATCAAGTACGGTGGATTCTATTGCGAAGAAGCTTTCAGAGTTACATTCCACATAGTCGTCAACACCCTTGTGAGGTATCAATGCTATAATTAGCGTAGCACTTTTCGTGTTGCTGTTTAAAGTTACAGACGCTCCTGTGCACAACCAAATGGAACAATTTCTACCATTCTTTCTTATATTGCTTGCCGGCGTTTTTTTCTCGGAAGTATTTCGTCGCTTTAATTTGCCGTGGGTAATCGCACTCTTGCTCGCCGGAGTTGTTATCGGTCCTCATGCGGCGGGTTTCATAGAGTTGGACGAAACCCTGAGTTTTATCGGTCAGATCGGCCTTGTATTCCTGATGTTCATGGCCGGTATCGAGACAAAAATAACGCCGGTACGAGGAATGCGGACTCGGGTTATATTTTTCAGTCTTGTAAACTCGTTTATTCCATTCGTAGTAGGTGTGGGACTCACTGTCTTTCTGGGTTTTAGTATTCAGGCAGCGCTTTTGGTCGGCATCATCTTCATTTCCTCGTCACTGTCAGTGGTTGTTCCGACCCTCACTCAAGTAGGGCTTATTAATAATCGGATGGGGCACCTTATTGTACCTTCGGCGGTACTTCAGGATGTTCTTTCTTTGGCTGTTCTTTCGATCGTTTTTCAGGCTGTTGATCCAATCTCCAGCCTGCCGCTACCGCTGTTCTATCTCATCTTATTTAGCTCACTGTTCTTACTCCGCTGGGTTGTACCGAAGATAGAAACACTCATGACCCAACGATATGTTGATAAGGCCGATATATTTCAGCAACAGTTGCGCATGGTGCTTACGCTGATGATCGGCACGGTTATTATCTTTGAGCTATTGGGGCTTCATCCGATCATAGCCGGTTTCTTCGCCGGCCTGATACTCTCAGATACAATTAAAGGTGATTACTTCAAGGAGAAGCTTCGGGCGGTTAGCTACGGAGTGTTCATCCCTGTTTTTTTTGTTATTACCGGCGCCCGCACGGACGTATCAGTATTTTTTGAGGCCGGGCGAGCACTCGCCTTAACAGCGTTGATCGTGACAGGTTCGATCATTGCAAAGTTCGGTAGCGGCTGGCTTGCTGCCCGAGCCATAGGAGAGAAGGGTATTGATGCAACCTTGGTCGCGAGTGCCACCATTCCACAACTCACCACAACCCTGGCCGTGATAACCATAGGCATCGAACTCGGCCTGCTTACTCCGTCGCTTGTGACCGGTCTTATTACCTTGAGTATTGTAACCACTATCGTGAGTCCGCTGTTGCTGAACGCCCTTGCCGCGGAGCGAAGTAAATTGTGGGAGCAGTATCTTGCCAAGACCCAGGATCCGGATCAGATCGCAGAACCTACGGTATAGAAGCTATTCAGTGTTCTCAGGGTTTGTCTGCCGTGATAGTATGCACATATCGCCCAGAAAAGTAACTACAAAGATATCTAATAAAGAATACAAGTATGGATAGACTTAATCAGTATGTGATCGAAACGCTTCAAACCCATTCATTGTGGGGTAATACGGGGAATGAGTATGTAATAGCTTTTGTGGTATTCTTTCTTTTCTTCGCCATCTTTCGGATGTTTCATCACGCTGTTCTCTGGCGCCTGGAAATACTGTGCAGCCGAACCTGTACCGATCTCGACGATCTTTTGGTCAAACTGTTGCAAAGTGTGACCGGCTGGTTCTATACGATAGCAGCTGCTTTCATCGCCCTGCTTTTTTTGACCGTATCACCTCTGGTCTGGGATATTGCGACCGTAATATTTGTAGTGGCAATTGTTTATCAGGTCGTTCGAGCAGCCGGTATCGTAGTTGAATTTGTTGTTTCAAAACAGCTTGGAACAAGCGACGGGCAGGCTCATTCGATGATATCGTTACTCAGTAAGGTTGTAAAAACGATACTCTGGGCTCTCGGTGGACTATTTATACTTTCGAATTTCGGCGTGGACATTACAGCTCTCATTACCGGGCTCGGTGTCGGTGGTATCGCTATAGCGCTTGCGTTACAAAATATCCTGGGTGACCTTTTTAGTTCGTTTTCGATCTACTTTGATAAACCGTTTGAGGTAGGTGACTTCATTGCGGTAGGAGATAAGCTAGGAACAGTCGAGAACATCGGTATCAAGACAACTCGCTTGAGATCACTGCAAGGAGAGGAGATAATTCTATCGAACCGCGAACTTACAAATGCTCAGATCCACAATTATCGCGGCATGAAAGAGTGGCGTGGCGAGATACCGATCGGTGTCACCTATGCTACTGCCCCGGAGGATCTTGACCAGGTGAAGAAGCTTATAACCTCGATCATTAACGAGCGATCAGGAGCACGGCTTGATCGGGTCAACGCTGTTACATTCGGTGAATCAGCAATTGATTTTGAAGTCGTCTTTTACTCTGAAACAGATGTGTTTGCTGATCATCTGGCGACGCAACACTCACTTATCACTGAGATCAAGCGCCAATTTGAGGAAAAGGGTATTGAGATCGCGTTTCCAACTCGAACGGTTCACCTGGTAAATCAGCCCGCCTCGTAGAAGAAGTAGGCAGTTCAATATGCAGGGTCTTGAACAGGTGATACAGGTCTTGTCCATGGGCGGGGTATGTGTTGTTCCTACCGATACTGTTTACGGGATCACTGCTTGTGCGCGTAACAAAGACGCAGTTGAGCGGGTCTATCACTGTAAGAGGCGTAGTTCGACAAAACCTTGTATAGTGTTAATTGACAAGCTTGAACAGCTTGCCGGGTTTGGGGTAATACTTAACTCATATCAACGAGGTGTATGTGACACAATGTGGCCGGGTCCGGTGACGCTTGTCCTATCTGTTTTGAGAGAAGGTGAAACACTGGATTGGCTTCATCGAGGCTCGCTCTCGATCGGATTCCGGTTGACCGCTGATCCTGTTATTCAAAGTATCGTTGCCGAAGTTAGGCCAATCATTGCTCCAAGCGCCAATCCGCAGGGCTCGCCTCCGGCCACTACGGCAGAAGATGCAAGGAGATACTTTGGCAATAGCGTTGACTATTATGTTGACGGTGGCGTATGTGATACAAAACCATCTACGGTAATCTCGCTTGAGAGTGCTTCGTGTACTGTATTGCGAGAATAGTGTACCCGAAGAAATATAAACGTATTTATAAAAGAATAATCAAAAATCATATGAGACAAATAGGAGTTGTACTGTTTATAATCGCGCTACTTGTTGTTATAGGAGGTCTTATTTACTGGTCGGTAAGCTCAACGCCGGCTTCGCAAGACGCGCAGATCGTTTCTTTTGAGGTCGAAGAGTCTGATCTCGTTGTTGAAACCCGCGGAGACGTGGCGTCAGTATCGATCTATGGTGTTGTAAATGATACAAACGCAACAGGTACCGCCACGACAAGTGAGGACATACTTATCGGTGAAGCAACACAGACAGAGACAGAGACTGCCGAAGGAGTCACTCAGTGGCGCTTGCAGATACCATCAGCACCACTGCCACTGATGGCTGTGTATGCTCAAGCGTACGGAGAGGATGGTGAGGAGTTGGACCGCGAATCTCTATCCCAAACCGGACCAAGCGAGATCCGTAATGAGCTTTGGGGAGGTGTCGGTCAAACAAATCTTACGCTCAGTGTAGGAGAGACCGGTTCAGTTGGTGAAGCTGAGCTTACGCTCGAGGAAATAGTAGATGACGCCCGGCCCGAGGGCGGGCTTACTGCTCGAGTGACACTTGCACCGGAGGATGAAGAGGCGCAAGAGGTAACACTCTCTACTGATGATGAGCAGGAAACAGTTGGGATGTATATCTTGCAGATCCTTGAGGTGTCACCTGAAATGTCAGATGGAACTAAGATAAGTGAAGAGGACTACGAGATTCGATTCCTGGTCTTTAGAGAAGCAAAGCTCTAATTTTACTTGCATCATAGCTTTTAAAAACATGCCACGTGGATAGTGGCATGTTTTATGTCAGTAACCGTTGACAAATCAAATGGTGGGAGTAGCATTAATTTTGGAATTCGTGTTCATGGATTGTGCTTATGGACAAGCACAGCCGGCCCGGCGGTTTCCGGGATGTACATCTTATGAGGGCATGTCATATGACATCCACCAGCACTTCTGTTAGCGGGACGGTTGCTCAAGGCCGGGATGACGATGTGTTCGAGGATGAAGCAATTCATTCTCTTACCAGGATTCCCGCCCCGGGCGACGTCCTTGGGAGGGTTCCTTTCAAGGAGCTAGAACGAGAGGGGGTCTGGGAGGCGGTTTTGCCGGTTTTCTCGAAGAAAGGGAGCCGCAAGCGCAAGAACGAATTCGTGGTCTTTCGCACGATTCACACGCCACCGCGACATCTTCGGAAAGGCGAGGTCGAGCCGATGGATCTGCGTATTCTTCGGCGCGAGGAGTCAGTATCTCGCCGCAAGTGGTGGGAAGAAGACGAGGACGAGGGCAACGAGTTGGCTCTCTGCCATAACTTCATTGTGGAACTCGCTCCGTCGCCGGCCTCTCACGACTAACAATTGATCTCTGCAGAAGAGGGTCAGAAAATAAACCGCACCAGCAACCCTGGTGCGGTCTTTTTTTATTTTGGCGTACTTCTCTAGTAGAGATGTTATTGAAGATAGCACTTAAAGCCCGTCGATCTTGGTTGCTAGTATAAAGTCGTTCTCGGAGAGTCCGCCGATAGAGTGCGTGGAGAGGGTAATAGTTACGTTCTTATAATCGTGGATCAAGATATCCGGATGATGTCCTTCCTTTTCAGCGATCTCGCCAATGGCATTAACAAGTGTCAGAGCATCGGAAAAGTCACTGCGGGTAACGGTCTTGGTGATAGCTGTTGCTTCACCATTCAGCTGCCATCCGGAAACACACGATAGTTGTTGCTCAGCTGCTTGTCGTGAAAGAGGGGGTACATCACCTTCGCACGGCACGCAGTGTTTGTTGGTGAGATCGTTCATAGTGATAGTGCTTAGGCGTCTATCTCGGATCCTCGCTCGAGAGGATTGTTTTTGATGGTCTCAATTATTTGGTCCATATCATCAGTGATCGTGACAATATTCATATCCTCGGGGCTGATCGTTTTTCTTTCAAGAAGATTCTCTCGAATAAATTTATCGAGGTTTTCCCAGTAGCCGTGATCAACCAAGAAAATAGGAACTTGCTTGATCTTCTTGGTCTGAATAAGGGTTATGAGTTCAAAAAGCTCATCCATAGTGCCGAATCCGCCGGGGAAGAAGACATATGCTTCTGCTGAGAAGGCCAGTAATACTTTGCGTACAAAAAAGTAGTGAAAATCAACAGATTCTTTTACGTACGGGTTTGTGGATTGTTCCTTGGGTAGCTGGATGGTCAAACCAAGAGATGTGCCATCTGCGTCACAGGCACCACGGTTTGCCGCTTCCATGATGCCGGGTCCTCCGCCGGTGACGATAGAATAATCGAGTTCTGTAACTATTCGAGTCGCTAGCTCTTGTGCACTTAGATAGTCCGGGGCGGTCTCATCGGTGCGAGCAGAGCCAAAGAACGAGACCGATCGTTTCTTCTGTTGCTGCAAAAAACGAAAACCGCGAATGAATTCGTCGAGTATTAAGGAGAGTCGATGCTGTTCGTCTGGCGCTATGTTCTCAAAAAGAAGCGATGTGAAACTAAGTTTTTCTTGATCTGTCGCAGTCTCACCAAGTGTGGTGTCCACTCCTGGTTCAATTGTATTTTTTGTTGCGTTAGGCTCTTGGTTCGTATCGGACATGGAGAAAATATTAATCGTATGTCTTTATTGTAGTTGTCGCAGGTGTATATTGCAACCCGATATTTTGATTGATCCAAAACTTTTTTAAAGACAAGCTATAGAGGTATCTGTAGAGAGTCAACCTGATGTGGTATAGTTTCGCTTATGGAAAAGTTCAAGCTACGCAGTGAATACAAGCCGGCTGGCGATCAACCCAAGGCAATCGAGGAGCTCTCACAAGGAGTTTTAGATAACCTCGATCATCAAACCCTGCTTGGAGTGACCGGCTCCGGCAAAACCTTCACCATGGCCAATGTTATAGCAAATGCGGGTATGCCAACACTGGTTATTGCTCACAACAAAACACTGGCAGCTCAGCTTGCCCAGGAATATCGAGAGTTTTTTCCGGAGAATGCTGTACATTACTTTGTTTCTTATTATGACTATTATCAGCCGGAAGCGTATATGCCGTCGAGCGACACGTATATTGAAAAGGAGGCACAGATCAACGCAGAGATCGATCGTCTTCGCCATGCGTCCACTCAAGCGCTCCTCACTCGCTCTGATGTCATTATTGTTGCATCAGTTTCTTGTATATACGGCTTAGGTAGCCCTGAGGAATACGAGAAGGTCCACAAGCGTGTTGAAGTTGGGGTGGAGATCACCAGACGTCAGCTGATCAACGGTTTTGTTGATATATATTTCGAGCGCACAAATGCCGATCTTGAGCCGGGACGCTTTCGGGCTATCGGTACTACTGTCGAGGTAATGCCGGTCAACGAGCGGATCATTTACCGGATCGAGCTTGTGGGCGATCGAATCGAACGGATACAAAAGGTTGATGCCACAACGCGAAGCATCATAAGTGAAGAGCAGGTGTTTTATTTGTTCCCGGCTCAGCACTTTGTCACACCAAAGGACGAGAAAGAGCGGGCAGTGAAGCAGATCAAAGACGAGCTCGAAGAGCAGCTGGCGAAATTTAAGCGACAAGGAAAATTACTCGAAGCAGAGCGGCTTAAGCGCCGCACCAACTATGACATCGCGATGATCCGGGAGATAGGGTATTGCCAGGGTATCGAGAATTACTCCCGACACTTTGACGGGCGCACTGCTGGCGAGGCGCCACACACGCTACTTTCGTATTTTCCGCATGATGATCAAGGGAATCCGCAGTTTTTAACGATCATAGATGAGTCGCACGTAACCGTCCCGCAGATAGGCGGTATGTATGGCGGTGATCGTTCAAGAAAAGAGACACTGGTCGAGCATGGTTTTCGTTTGCCTAGCGCCAAGGATAACCGTCCATTAACTTTTGATGAATTTGAGCAGACTGTCGGTCAGCGTATATATACTTCAGCAACACCCTCCGCATATGAATACGAACACAGCAAGAAAGTAGCGGAGCAGATTATCCGGCCAACCGGTCTGGTTGATCCGAAGATCGAGGTGCATCCGGTCACTGAAACCGAGACCCTGCAAAGCCAGATCAATGATTTTATTGATCGGGCTGAAAAAGCTATTGCAAAAGGCGGTCGGGTCATCGCAACCACGCTGACCAAGCGTATGGCCGAGGATCTGACCGAGTATCTAAAGGAGCGGGGTGTAGAGACTCAGTATGTGCACAGCGATATCAAGACGATCGAGCGTATCGATATCCTCACTGCTTTTCGTCGCGGGGAGTTCGATTGCTTGGTCGGTGTGAACTTACTCCGTGAGGGTCTCGACCTGCCTGAGGTAACGTTCATCGGTATACTTGATGCGGACAAAGAAGGCTTTTTGCGCTCTGAGACATCGTTGATCCAGATCATCGGTCGGGCCGCTCGTAATGTTGAGGGTGCTGTTGTACTCTATGCTGACAAGATGACCAAAGCAATGAATTCAGCGATCAGTGAGACAGATCGCCGCCGAAAAATTCAGCTGGCGTATAACAAAAAGCACAACATCACACCTCAGACGATCAAGAAACAGATCCACGACATTACGGATCAGATGCGGAGCGAGCATGACAAGGTCGTTGATCGTGAGTTATTGATTGATCAGCAGTCTGACAAAACGCTCAAGCAGCTGATAAAAGAGAAGGAGAAGCAGATGAATTCAGCGGTAAAGATCCTGGATTTTGAGACGGCGGCAATTCTTCGAGACGAGATAAAGAAGCTTACAGAGAAAATGCAAAACGAAAACAAGTAAGCGTAAAAGTACAAACACAGCAATCTACCGGCCCACATGTGCATAGCTAATTTGCATTTTCTGCTTAAGCTCATTACAATAAACACATTAAATACACGTATCAATTATGGCAGATTCAAACAAACTTGAAGGCGTTACAGTAATGTGGGTAGAAGACGACAATTTCCTGAGCGAAATGATAGCCAAGAAGCTTAAAGACCAGGGTGCAAATCTTGAATTTGCTGCCAGTGGTGAAGACGCGGTGAAGCAACTAGACGAAAGGAAGCCTGACGTCCTTCTTCTCGATATTCTCCTTCCCGGAATGGATGGATACGAAGTGCTTAAGCAGATGAAACAAAAGGAAGAGCTGAAAGATGTGCCGGTTATTCTATTCTCTAATCTTGGTCAACAGGAAGATATCGACAAAGGATACAAGCTTGGAGCCGATAAGTTTCTCGTAAAGGCTACTATCGATCTTAATGGTGTAGTTGATGAGATAACGAAACTTCTCAAGGAAAAACAATCAGCATAGAAAATAGACGGGAGTAAAGGAACGGCCTGATCTTGCTGCATATTTATAGCCTCTCTCAAAATGAGAATGAGGGCCTGTTTAGAATGTGTATCCTAGACTCTTACTGTCAGTCGTGTATGATAATAACCCCGAGTGAATTTCTACGGGGCATTTTGCATTTCCGCCCCATATTTTTTCATAACAGACGAGCTTTATGACAAACGTCAATAATAAAAAAGAGAATAAAAAGAAGACTGTGCCCACGAGCAATAAAAAAAACTCAAAAAAGAGTGCCGGAGCAGCTAACAAAGCTGGTAAGAAAAACCCTACTAAGCAGGGTGTAGCAAACAAACTCGCAAAAGTACATCATGAGCTTAAACCTGGCGAGTTGGGTGAGGAAAATATTACGGTGCGCGGAGCACGGACACACAACCTTCAGAATGTGACGCTAACTATTCCACGAAACCAGTTGGTGGTATTCACCGGTCTCTCCGGTTCCGGCAAATCATCGCTTGCATTTGATACTATTTTTGCCGAAGGACAGCGTCGGTACATTGAGTCGCTTTCGAGCTACGCCCGGCAGTTTCTTCAGCAAATGCAAAAACCGGATGTAGATGAGATCGCCGGTCTTTCACCGGCCATTTCGATCGATCAGAAGTCTCGCTCTTCAAACCCACGCTCTACTGTGGCGACGATCACCGAGATCTATGACTACTTGCGTGTACTGTATGCCCGTATCGGCAAGCCGCACTGTCTTGAGTGCGGGCGTGAGATCGAGAAACTTTCTCACAACGAGATCAAGGAGCTCATTATTGATCGCGTGGAGGAAAAAAACAGCGCGATTCAGAAAAACGAAAGCAAACTAAGCCTGCCGGTCTATGTTGAGATCTATGCGCCGGTCGTGCGTGGGAGAAAAGGGGAGTACTACCAGATGCTGTACGATCTGTTGAACAAAGGGTACAGCAAAGTACGGGTGGATGGGGAGATCAAGGATCTACGTGAACAGATCATTCTCGACAAGAATAAGCGCCACGACATTGATCTTTTGATCGATCAGATCAATATCACTGATTTTACTGAGGGAAAGACCGACGAGGAGAAAGCAGATCTCAAAGAAGCAGAAGAGCGACTTTCGGAAGCGCTCGAAGGGGCCTTGAATGAGACTGAGGGGCTTGTGCGGATAGTGTTCCGTGACAGTGCCGGGGCGCGCAGCGAAGGTGCCGGAGTGTTAGAAGAATTTATGATGTCTTCGAAATACGTCTGTCCGTATGACGGTTATTCATTTCCGGAAGTCGAGCCGCGGTTGTTTTCATTCAACTCTCCGTACGGAGCATGTCCGGAGTGTAACGGTCTGGGCACTCGGTTCTTTTTCTCAAACGAGACCTGTCCTGTCTGTAACGGTGCTCGGCTGAGAAAGGAGGCGCTTAACGTCACCATTGGCGGAAAGAGTATTGTTGAATTTACCGACCAGTCAAATACAGACGCAAAAGCGTTTCTAGAAGCCATGACCCTGACCAAACGAGAAGAAAAGATCTCGTCGGTCGTATTTCGGGAGATCGAAGACCGTCTTCAGTTCATGATGGATGTCGGTATCGGCTATCTCACACTCAACCGAAGTGCTAAGACACTTTCCGGCGGGGAGGCACAACGCATCCGGCTAGCCACTCAGCTGGGCTCCAAACTTGTAGGTGCTCTATATGTGCTTGATGAGCCGACTATCGGCCTACATCCGCGCGACAATGAGCGACTGGTGAACACGCTCAAAAACCTGCGTGATGTAGGAAACACGATAATTGTTGTAGAACACGACGAAGATACGATATTCTCGAGCGACTACTTGGTTGACATCGGGCCGGGCGCAGGCGTGCACGGCGGCCAGATCGTAGCATCCGGTTATCTTGAGAATCTTCTTGTGCCCGACCTAGACAACAAGCAGCTCGTTAAAAAGTCGCTGACCTTGCAATATCTTCGTGGAGAAAAGAAAGTTGAATTGCCGGACAAGCGCCGGACTGCCCAGAAGGGTGCTATTCAGATCCGTGGAGGTAAAGCTTTTAATATTAAGAACCTAAGCGTAGACATTCCACTCAATAAACTTATCACGGTCACCGGTGTGTCCGGCTCCGGCAAGTCCACGTTCGTCTATGAGATCCTCTACAAGAACCTCAAAGCTCGGCTCGAAAAGCGCCACCGTAGTGCTGAGACTTTCAACGCCAAGCGAGTAGAAGGTACGGAGTATCTTGGTCGAACGGTTATGATCGACCAGTCGCCGATAGGTCGCACACCGCGATCAAATCCGGCAACCTATACCGGCGCTTTCACACCGATCCGGGAACTTTTCGCTGAGACAACCGAGGCAAAAGCTCGCGGCTGGAAACCCCGACGGTTCAGTTTCAACGTAAAAGGCGGACGCTGTGAGACCTGCCAAGGCAACGGCTACATTGCGGTAGAGATGCACTTCCTGCCAACGGTGTATGTACCGTGTGATGTCTGTAACGGCAAGCGTTTTATGAAAGAGACGCTCGAAGTGGAGTATCGTGGAAAGAATATACACGACGTTCTTCACATGACCGTGGAAGAGTCCATGAAATTCTTTGATGATATTCCTCAGATATCTGATCGACTTCGCTCACTCAACGACGTAGGCCTCGGCTACTTAGAACTCGGCCAATCTGCTACCACTCTTTCGGGTGGTGAGGCGCAGCGCGTAAAGATAGCGTCCGAGTTGTATCGACAACACACCCAAAAGACCATGTATATTCTCGACGAGCCAACCATCGGCCTGCATTACGAGGACGTGGCAAACCTGATCGTGATCCTGCAGAAGTTAGTGGAGAAGGGGAATACGGTCCTGGTGATCGAGCATAACATGGACCTTATTAAGAGCTCGGATTATGTTATCGATATTGGACCGGAAGGAGGAGAGGGTGGTGGAACGATCGTGGCTAAAGGCACACCGGAAGAAGTGGCTGAAGTAGAAAACTCTCACACCGGACAGTATCTCAAACGATCACTGAAAAATTGATCTCACTTACAATGTATCGTTCAATAACGATAGAATACTAAAAAAAACCCCGCCGGCTTAGTGCGACGGGGTGAGCTTTTGGGGTTTAGGCCGGACGCAGCCATAGTTGCGACGCCACTTCTAGGACCGCGGCATATGGAATTGTCTGTGCCTACTTGGTAGTCACACAGTCTGCTCCATAACCTGTGGGCACAGGTTATCCGCGGCCTGCAGGCCTTCTCCTGTCGTCCAGCAGCATAACCTGGTTGGCTCAGCAACAAGATCTTTCAAGGTCGGTATCTAATCGACCCTTGTTGGACAGAAATGTACTCCGCCAAAAGCTAGACAAATTTTAACTTAGCGCGCGGTCGCTGTACAGCCAGCACTCGAATTAATTATTTTCTTGTATGTGGATACCAGTATTAAACAGCTTTTTTATTAGTGAGATTCCAGTAGCCTAAAAGTGACTGCAGATGACGAAAGCAGAGAGCAAATACGTCAGTTTACTTTTATGCAGAAGGTCTTGAAAACTCCCTTTGAGTATGTGACTATTAGATTAGGATGGATGCACGTTGCATCATAGTAATTCGCACCTCTTACAGGGAGTAGCTGGTATGCCTGACACCGAAACTGTAGATGGCGTGGTACTGAAGCTCGAAGATCTCAAGGAAGGAGATCGAGTGATAGTGGAAACCATAGGCGAAGAGGCCAAAGACGGAAGCAGGTACGAACTGGATGTCCTTAGAAACAATTCACAGGAAGGGGTCATCGTTCACCTGAAGGGCGGCAATGGTGAATTTTCCGAGGGCCAAGAAACGCAGTTGATCGGCTGCAAGCACCCCGACTCACTGAAGGCAGACACGAAGGTTATTTGCGAGGGGTCTCGCGTTCTTGCGAGGGTTCCGAACTCACCTCGTCGCCTGTATGTCACGTCGGAGGTGCTCAAGATCGATCTGAGCTCATCGGAATAACTCCGGCTCTGGGCACATTAAACCAATACTACAAACCCCGGACGCAACAGCGTCGCGGGGTTTTACTGACTTTTTGTGTAAAACAGATAGGTAATATAGTATGGAGGTAGACAGGCGGAAGCACGATGGGGTAGTCGCCGGAGACAACGCAGTGGCTGAAAATCGCCGGCTAAATCCAGCCAGTAAGCCGTTGGATCTGACGACAAAGCACCGGTCGGCTGATCCCCGGCCGGGCAAAAAGTGAATAGTAAGCCCCTAAACCCAAGCTTCCTTCCTGACCACCTTTTCGGCTCCCGCTCGTGCCGGAAAGGTGGTTTTATTTTTTTAACAATCCTAGACTTCAACAATCAGTTTTTTGTTCAGTTGACTCTGTTTTCTTGAGCTTATACTTCAAAAACTTGCTATACTACTGAATATGAAAATAAAGAACATACTTCGTATCCTGCTCGGTGTAATTCTTATTCTGCTTATACCGCTTGTGCTGCAACTGACGATCGGCTCGGGAGTTGACGGAAATGGCTTTAATTGGATGCCGGGTGATTTTGTGATCATGGGCGTTCTTCTCTTTGTGGCAGGTCTTGGGGCGCACTTAGCCTGGATAAAATTGGGAAAGTATAGAATCGTTGGACTAGCATTTGCAGCCACAGCATTTCTTTGGGTTTGGGCCGAACTGGCTGTGGGTGTCTTTACCAACTGGGGGAGTTAGTGTGTATTGGTTTAGAACATACTGAATCTGTTTAACACAACGTATCTATTACCATATTGCCTACCGACAGACGATGTACGAATTTGCCAGAGTTACGTAAAAAGTTAGTTAGAAGGTCGAAATTCCCACAGTGCACAAACACGGTCGACGGATTCAATCGTGTTCTTTACCCATAATGACTATGAGTTTTTGTTTTAGCAGGGTAATATATGCGAATGGAAAACTTTGACGAGAGACATGAAGTGAATGAGGTTGAGGCGAAGATAGAGCGCTCCACCGTAAACTTTTTCGGTAAAGAAGGTGAGATCTTAGAAGCGGTCAAGAGAGGTAGGGAAAGATTTTTAAATGATTCTGAAAATTACGGCGTGCGACCTGAGTGCTTTCGTGATAGAAAAGATGTCGAGGCGGAGGCTTTTATAGCTGCGCTAACTTCTACTGATCAGCAAGAACGAGAAAATAAGGCGTATTTTGTTCATGCAATTCATGTACTCGATGATTACTTTGACGAGATTGGCTGGGTCAATGACCCGGAGATATTGTATGAAAATCGTTCTGATATTGAGAAGGTCCTCAAAAGTCTAGGAGACGTTGGCAAATTCGGTACGAATATGATCGAAAGTGTAGAAGACCATTCATCGGTCAGGAAAGGTATTCAAAAAGTCATGTACGGCGGCTTACTTGCCCAAAATTCTTCTGATAAAGAGAAGAGAGGTAAGCTTATTCAGGAGTATGTAAAAGTAGGAACTGAACTGATTGACGAAAATTTTACTTCAGATATTGAAAAAATAGATCCAACAGCTTACTTTATGACGAATAAAGTGGCTATGGAATTGATCAATGCAAACGAGAAGGATCACGATGTGAATGTGTCTGAGGCATGGAATCTTATTTTTACTCCGGCACTTTATTACCATAATCTTTCTGAGGAGGAAAAAAGAGAGGTTTCCGGATTTAATAAAGACGAAGAGCCTGATCTGGAAGAAGAAATGATAAAAATGGTCAATCTCGGTTTTTCTTATACCAATGCATTTTCAGATAGTGAAGAAAAAAGAAAGTTACGAATGGATCAATTTAAATTGGTCTGCTACTCCTTTAAAAAAGTATTGCCTGAAGCAATTTTTGCTGAATATATGAGACACCTGGAGTAAGCATACGTATTTGTTATTATTTGACTATAAGGTTAGACGCTTGTGAGATACAATAAAGGCATGGAAAAAGCAACATTTGCAGGTGGATGCTTTTGGTGTCAGGACGCAGTATTTCGGATGCTCAAAGGTGTCCATTTGGTACGCTCCGGCTACTCAGGCGGTGATACGAAAGATCCGTCATACGAAACGGTTTCAGAGGGGGTAACCTGGCATCGTGAGGCGGTACAGATAGAGTATGATCCAGACGAGATATCGTTTGAAGATCTGTTGGAAGTATTTTGGACCTCGCATGACCCCACGCAGGTTGGCGGGCAAGGGAGTGATATCGGGCCTCAGTACGAGGCGGCTATTTTCTACCATACTGAGGAGCAGAGAAGCGCTGCTGAGCAATCAAAGCAAGCTCTCGAGGGCTCAACGGTATATGATGCACCGATCGCTACCGAGATTCTGCCTTACAAGAACTTTTATCCGGCCGAGGAGTATCATCAGGGCTATTATCAGAACAATAGTGACGCACCCTACTGTCAGTTGGTGATAAATCCAAAAGTGGAGAAAGTAAGGGAATTGTTTTCTAAAAAATTAAAATAACGTCTTACAATAGCTTCTGCTGGTTTTTATAAAGTAAAAGCGTGTGAGAAACATTCTCACACGCTTTGCTAGTAGGTGTGCCCCCTTTAACTGTCACCATTTCCTCTTCGAGATCCTTTTCTCTCTAGGACCTCTCCGGCAACGTCAGCAATGTTCATCGCTTGCTCTGATATTCGCTCGCAATGGGTCTTCAACTGCTCAACTTCCTCATTGCTACGCGAGGCGATCGCCTCGCGTAGTTTTCTTGGGTTGAGATCCGTTAGTGACGCGAGTGTATTTTCGGCAAGCCGATTTACTCGCTGAAATCGTCGGGCCGGTTGCTGTCGTTGTGGAATCCGTCCGCCGTGCTTCTCGTTCACTTCGTCTATTATCTTACTCGCTCTTGCAACAGAAATGCGCTGCCCGATCAGACGGTGGGCAACAAGTTGCTGAACCTTGTGGTCGCATTCAGTCAGAAGCCTCGCTATCTGAAGCTTCATTCTGTTTTCAGCCGGAAGTGCCGGATCAATGTATTTCACCACATCGGGATGGAGCTTAAGCAGACGATAGTAGCTGTGGATCCAGTAAACTGATTTGCCGGTTAGTACCTCGATCTCCTTACCACTGAGTCCGTCGTGTTTGAGGCGCTCGATACTCCGTGCGATCTCCATCGGCGTATGTTCTTCACGATTGAAGTTTGCCGCAATGGAGAACATAAAGGCTTGCTCTGCGCTTCTTATGTTCTTCGCGACGAATGCGCGTATCTCAGTTGATTCACGCATCCGCATTGCTCGCCAGCGTCGCTCGCCATCAACGATCTGATAATCGGCTTCATCAGATGCTTCGAACGGAACAACAATGATCGGCATAAGTTGGCCGATCGCTTCAACCCCGTCCGCGAAGTGAGCGAGCACCACTTCATCAAAATACTTTCTCGGCTGGCCGGGGTCGGGGACGACTCGGTCAATCGGGATCATTCGGATGCTTCCAAGAAGCTTTGTGAGTTGAGGTGTGCGTTCTGTGGTCGGAGTAGCAAACTGGTTCATGTCGAGGGACTCCTCTTCAAGGAACTGTATCTTCTACCCCGGTGGTAGTGTTTCTAAAATGATACTGACAGAAATAATATTGAAATGCAACGTGTTCTCTGCGTGCGGTTGTGTATATAAAACTGAGGTGAGGTATTGCGGTGTTTGTCACTGTATGGTTCACTGGCTAATGGATCCTCTTTTTCTCGACATTCTTCACAATGGAGGTGCCGTATGCCATATGACGAGTATTGTCCTGCTATCGAGCTTCGCTTTCGTGACAAAATAAAGTTCTGGATGGTATTTCTTCCGACGTTGGTATTATTTGGGGCCTTGCTCGCTGTTTGCCTCGTTTGGTTGCTTATTGCCTGCGTGCTCTTGTCACCTTTTCTTCTTCCCATCATGGTCGGAAAGCTTGTAGGACGATGGGTTAAGCGACGGCAGAGCAGGTTGACAGTTCGGTACAACTTCATTTGTGAGGAGGAAACGTGCTCGGGTTTTTGGGTCGTTGTCCCGCACAGTAGGTGTACATTGTGTGGCGCATTAACGAATATATACGGACAAGACCGTGGAGCAACTCGGCTACAAGAATCTCAACGATTGCGGCGACGTTACGTGAGGTAGCCTCAATTTTTGCATGTCCTCTATCCAAACCCCTGTTCAAATAGATAGGGGTTTATTTATTAAGTAGATAATCTACAGTAAGGTAACTGTAATAAAAGTACCACTGTCGGGTGTCAACAAATGTGTATTAATAGCATCTAAACCTATACAGTATGAAACAAGCCATTATTTGGATAATTATCGTCCTTATCGTAATAGCGGGTATTATTTGGTTCGTAAACCGCACTGATATCGAGGAACCTCTTGTAAACAATGGGCAGGAGGAAGAGGAGTCTATCGAAATTGATTTAAACGAGCAGAATGATTCAGGCGTGTCAGGAACAGCTCTGTTGACCGAGGTTGATGGAGGCACGCGTGTTGAGCTTGATCTAGATGGAGCTCCGGAAGATATCGCTCAGCCGGCACATATTCATAGCGGAACTTGTGCTGATATCGGCGAGGTTGTGTACCCGCTGGAGTTTCCAATGAATGGTGAGTCCGAGACCACGATCAGTGTCTCACTCGATGACCTACGTAATGAGCTTCCACTCGCAATCAATGTGCACCAGTCACCTGAGGAGATCGAGGTATATGTAGCCTGCGGTGACATAGAAGAGTAAGTCGATTATTAACCCCGTAAAATCTGTTATTACGAGAATAGAAAAAGCGCCGATGCATTCTCGCATCGGCGCTTTTGTAATGGTTTATGTTCAGCAGGCAATGAATTTCGGTTGTGCTCACACGCGGCGACGCCTGAGCAGGAGAGTAGATCCGATAGCAAGCAGTGTCACTGAGGCCGGTTCGGGGACGGGATATTCGACTACATAGCCGAACTGCAGATCTTTATCTGCATCATTCCAGCCCACACCTTCGCTTGCCGTGATGTACTGGGCGTCAAACTGGAGTCTTTCCTCGGAAACAAGGTTGTCGTCAGGCTGACCTGTTCCCCAGTTGGTGTAGTCCCATTGCTCGCCGGTGATCCAGCCCCAGCCATCTTCCGGACCGCTGGCCGTGGATAGTTGTCTGCCGCCCAGCCACTTGTGATCCAGTGCATCAGAACCAAAAGTGTCATAGAGGAAAAGATTTTCCTCCACTGAGGTGATCGTGGCCAGGTGGCCATCTACACCCTGGTGGGTTTGATTCATCGCAACTGACGCTGCGGCGATCCAGAAATACGGCTCATTAATCACGTCGTAGTAGTGGTCGTTGCCGCCGTCAGCGACAGTCCACTGAACCGGAGCAGCCAGCGCATTCGAAGTAAACACCAGGACGATAAAAGTGATCACGAGTCGGATACTGGCCATGCGAGATTCCTTCCATGAATTTCATGCCAAACTGAGTAAGGTACACTATAAATACTATACGCTGAAATATTTTTTTGTCAAAACAATTCAAGTATGCCGTACCTAAGTGAAAAAATATCTGTCCTTTATTTTTCTGAAGAAAAAGCATAAAAATCCCACAGGCAAGCAAAGCTTGTCTGTGGGATGGTTTTGTCACATCAGGTCATTTGTCAGCGGAAGTCCTGTTGCCCTGATCGTCGTCGGCCTGGCTTGCGGCGGGGTCATCGACAGCAGAAAATTGCTGTCGCAGTTTCTGGGGAATGTCCTCATAAGGCATTCCCATTCGTGGTACATATTGATCCTGACCCTCAGTCACAGGACGCACTTGACCATTGCTGTTTGTGCACATGAGTTACCTCCAAAAGAACAGAGAAAAGAAAACCAGCCCTTTTCGTAAAGGGCTGGCGCGTATTTCTCAGAAGATGTGATGTATTGATTATTGAGATGCACGAGTAAGCCCTCTACCGAGGTTGGTAGATGTGACGATAATCACCACACTGTGCTTACGTATTCGTTGCATTAATTAACATTGTACAAATATCTCTGTATTTAACAAGGGTGGAGAGAACACAATAGGTGTCTAAATAAAAAACCCGATATGTATTTTGCATACATATCGGGTAAGAGAGGATGTGAACGACACCAAGACGCTAATCCAGCGGCTGGTGATCAACATGATGACGCCGATCTCTTTCCATCTCCAAACTGAGTTGTTCGTCCAGTCGAGAGGTTGGACGATGGTCGTTTGGCTCCACGCGCACACGCTGTGTCGGGAGCGGCTGACCGGAAGTACTCTTCGCTACCTGCCTGTCTGTGCTCGTTGTGGTCATATACCACCTCCAAAAGAAAAAGAACAAAATTACTGCCTATCTGCCGCACCGTACGCTAAACAAAAACCAGCTCTTTGGTGAAGAGCTGGCGCGTATTTCCTAGGAGTTATTGTTACTTAAGAGACACGAGTAAGACCTTCACCAGTTGAACTGGTACTACTAAGGTTCTTGACCACAATAATGCTTGTTCGCATAGCTATTTTAGTGGCTACAACTCGTTGCATGTGGAAATTATAACGCCACGTATTGAGTTTGCAAGGTGTGGATAGTATTGTAATAGGGTTATGAAACGACAGGATATTGCTAAAAAGCAGCTTCCGGATCAGCCCGGTGTATATTTCTTTAAGAAAGGACGGCAAATACTCTACATTGGTAAGGCCACATCCCTTCGCGACCGTGTGCGGAGTTATTTCAGCGGCGACATAATACTCTCTCGCAGTCATCTTATCCAGCAGATGGTCGAAGAGGCGGTTACGGTTACCTTTCAACAAACTGACTCAGTTCTTGAGGCGCTCGTGCTGGAGGCAGAGTTGATCAAGCGGTATCAGCCACTGTACAACACTCGTGACAAAGATAACAAGAGTTTCAACTACGTTGTCGTAACCGATGAAGATTTTCCTCGAATACTTACCGTACGAGGTCGTGAACTTGAAAAAATAGAGTATGAACGACCGCTTGCGTCCAGCAAACCATCACGGTCAACCTCCGTATCGGCAATTCTGCGCCGAACTTCTGTTAAGAGAACCTTTGGTCCGTTTACATCAGGAAGCTCCCTTCAAGAGGGGTTCAAAATAATACGAAGAATATTTCCGTATCGAGACAGAAAATGCATCCCTGCAGAAGAGCAACGTGATCCACGCAACCCAAAACCATGCTTTAACCAACAGATAGGTCTGTGCCCGGGAGTATGCACCGGCGGGATAACGAAACGGGAATACCAGCGACACATTCGCAATATAGTGCTTTTCTTTGAAGGAAAAAAGAAACAGCTTCTTAAGAAACTTACCACACAGATGAATCGTGCAGCGAAGAATCAGGAGTTTGAAAAAGCAACTGATATTCGCCGACAGATATATGCACTAACGCATATTAACGATACCGCACTGCTTACCCGTGACTTTTTTGGAAACTCCTCTGGGAACGGAAAAATATTCCGGGTTGAAGCGTATGATATCGCTCACTTAAGCGGAAGTGCACACGTCGGAGTAATGACGGTGGTGGAAGATGGGGAAGTGAATACTGACGAATATAGGAAGTTTCGAATACGCGGACAAGAAGGGGTGAACGACACGAAAGCACTACGTGAGATCATCTCGCGTCGGCTCGACCATCCGGAATGGCGTATGCCGAACCTGATCGTTGTTGACGGCGGAAAGGCGCAGAAAAATGTTGCTACGCGTTTGCTCGAAGATGTTGGTGTGGTGATACCTATTGTTGCAGTTGTAAAGGATGAACGGCACAAGCCGCGCGACTTGATCGGCAAAGAAGACATCGTAAGAAAACATCAAGACGACATTCTTTTGGCAAATAGTGAGTCTCATCGCTACGCGATACAGTTCCACCGCCAGCGATTGCGAAAAGGGCGGGAATAGCTGTGATACAATTGGTATGTATGTCCCCACAACTGATCACTGTTGGTGTGCTCCGCGGCGGTCCGTCCTCAGAGCACGACGTGTCGCTTAGATCAGGCGAGACAATGCTCCGTGAGCTCGGTAAGCGATTTGAAGTGCGCGACCTCCTTGTCGATACATATGGTCAGTGGATCCGTAACGGTGTTCCAACTCGGCCGGAGAAAGCCCTCCGACACGTAGATGTTGTTGTGAACGGAATGCATGGTGAGTATGGAGAGGATGGGAAGGTTCAGCGACTACTCGACTCAATGGGGGTGCCGTATACCGGTTCCAATGCCTTTGCTTCAGCACTAGCGATAAATAAAAGTAAAGCACGGCAACACTTGTCAAAACGAAATATCAAACAACCGGTCCATCGCGATATAAGGAAAACTGAGTTATGCCAAGAGCTTGTCGATGAATTGTTCGAGACTTTTCCGCAACCATCAGTTGTAAAACCGCGTTCGCTTGGTTCTTCAGTAGGGGTTTCGATAGTTCGTACCCGGGATGATCTGCGCAATGCCCTTGATCACGTATTCACGTTCTGTGAGAACGCGCTTATTGAAGAGTATATTAAGGGAAAAGAAGCAACCTGCGGAGTTATTGACGGATATAGAAACGAGCGCATGTACGCGTTACCGATAGTCGAGATACGTCCGTCTGACCGCGACTTTTTCGATTATGAGGCAAAGTATGGCGGGTCAACTCACGAGATCTGCCCGGGCAACTTTACTGAAAAAGAGCGTAAGGAAATGCAACAGATCGCGCGAGATGCCCACACTCATCTGGGGCTGAGACACTATTCACGATCTGATTTTATTGTCACTCCGCGACGAGGCGTGTACTTGCTCGAAGTGAATACGCTACCGGGGATGACCCCGGAGTCATTGTTTCCAAAGTCACTCGCTGCGGTTGGGAGCAGTCTGGAGGAATTCCTAACTTATCTTGTCGGACTGGCTCATTCAGGCGCTCGTCGATAGTCATTCTTTGCTTTTTTTGAAAAATACTTTAGAATATGATTCTTGCTAGGGTCGGTAGGCAAAGCCTGCTCCAGCTGCGCTCAGGAAAAATAAAAGTAAACTTTTGTTTTCTCTTTCGCTTGTTGGAGTAAGAAAATCTTGCGGGCCCGGCATTCCAAGGAAATAGAAGTGAACTTCAATTTTGCTTCTCACTTGGGCACGTAAGAAAATCTTTCAAACCCTGCATTCGGATGAAATGATCCGCCCGAGGCGGACCGTTTCTATCCTCACTTGGGCCCGTAGCTCATCTGGTAGAGCGCCTCACTTGCACTGAGGAGGTGGCAGGTTCGAGTCCTGTCGGGTCCACCAATATCAAACTTTCGGATTTTTTCCCAACCGATTCGGCGGCGCGTTGCGCCGCAAAGTAGGCAGGCAAAGGGTTTCCGCGCGCTTCGCGCGCGTCCAAACGGAGGTTCGAGCCAAAGATTTCTTTGGCTATGACCTTTTTGCGGGAAAGGTCATCATCACTTGCGATTTTGACGAGGTTTGAAGCGACTTTTATCCAATTCTGGAACGGTTCGAGCCAATCATTCTGCTTTTGCTCAAGTTGGGCAATTTGGCCTTCCAGCGACTTCTTTTCTGAAAGGAGTTTTGCTTTTTTCTCGCGATATACCTCTCGCTCAATGTCCTGTTCCAAATAACCGTCAAGAAGTCGCTGGAGCTTAATTTCAATATTTTTGATTTTCTCTCTTGCTTCGTCAGCAAAAGCAGAAACGGATTGGGCGGATTTTTCTTTATCGACTTTCGCCATTTTCAACAATTTTTCCGCCCAATCCGAACGCAAAGAAACTTTTTGAATTTTGGATGATAACTGCCGATTTAATTCTTCCTCTCGCACATAGGGTTGCGAGCACTTTTGTTTGCCCTTTTTAGTACAGCGATAGTAAATATGTCCTTTTTGCTTTTCGGCAGTTATCATCATGCCGCATTCGGCGCAAGAGATAAGACCACAGAACGCCTGCGGTTCATTCTTCTGTTTCTTTCTCGGTCGTCCGCGCTCTTGCAATACCTCTTGCGCCGTATCAAAAAGTTTCTTTGTGATGATTGGCTCGTGCTTTCCTTCGTGTATTTCGCCAGCGTAGCGAAATAAACCTGTATAAAAAGGATTGGAGAGGATAAAAGTCACCCTCGTCTTGTGGATTCTCTTTCCGCCGCGGGATAGTATCCCGCGTTGCGCCAAAAAGTTAGAAATATCCTCCAACCGCGAATTTCCTTTTGCGTACAATTCAAAAGCCCCGCGAATAATCCGAGCTTTCTTTTTGTCCACTACAACTGTTTTTGTGCGACTGTCGTTTATATAGCCAATAGGCGCAACGCTCGGATATTCGCCCCGCTTAACTTTTTGGCGCAAACCACGCTTCGTATTTTCGGAAAGAGAATCCACATAGTATTTGCTTTGCCCAAAGGCAATATTGAGCATGAACTTTCCTTGCGGCGTTGACTCAAACCAAAATTGTGGAAACTTCAACGCCGTAATACGCCCGCAATCTAAAAGATAAATAATGCGCCCGCCGTCAACAGAATTGCGCGCCAATCTATCAGGATGCCAAGCCAAAATCCCCGCGGCCTCGCCTTTTTCAATACGCTCTAACATTTCACCGAATATCGGCCGTCCGGGGATTTTAGCACTCTGCTTTTCAATAAAAGTATCAACGATATCTAATTCTTCCTGTTTGGCAAAGGCGCGCAATTCTGCGGTCTGGTCTTCAATAGAGCGCACTTGTTTATCTTCCACATCGGTGGACTTGCGGGCGTATATGAAAAATTTTGTGTTGTTCATGCTCATATATTTTTAATTGATTGGGCAAAGCAAGTACTTAAAATCGCAAGTGATGTCGAACCTCCGTTTGGACGCGCGCGAAGCGCGCGGAAACCCTTTGCCTGCCTACTTTGCGGCGCAACGCGCCGCCGAATCGGTTGGGAAAAAATCCGAAAGTTTGATATTGGTGGAATTATACGACTTCGCTCGAACGCATTTTGAACAGAACCCCGACTGACGCACGCGCGGAGCGCGTGGTGGCTCTGAACTAAATCGTACGCTCTCGCCCCGCCCCTCGCCTCCGCTATCGCTACGGCGAGAACCTCGCAGAAATTTTCCCTTACAATTTTCTTTTGCGCGCGCCCCCTGAAAAAAATTCTAAAAAGGAAAGGGAAATTTCTGCTCGGTTCCGCCCTCCAAGTATTCGGGCAAGGCGGGGCTACCAACGCTCGGACGGCTCGGCATTCCTCCCCCTGACCCCCTCCTGCCGAGCCGTCCTCGCTTCGGGGAACGGGCGGGCGGTTATTTACAATAGCGTAATAATTTAGTATCATTTTAGTAGTGATTGAGAATATCACTTATACCTACTTTAATACTACTAAATTATTAGTCAAATGGCAACAATAGCAGAAAATCTAAGAAAAGCCCGGAAGAAGGCGGGATTATCGCAAGACAAGCTCGCCCGCGAAGCGGACGTTGCCTACAATACGGTTGTTAAGATTGAATCAGGCGAAAATAAAAATCCGACCATTGAAACTTTGCGAAATATCGCAAAGGCGTTGGATGTTTCCGTTGGTGAATTGATTAATTAAGAATAATTTATGAGCATGTCTAAAGAACAATTTTATGCTAAAAAACCACTTGAAATGGTAAAACATGCCGAAGGATTGATAGCCCCTTTCGGACCTTTGTATTGTGCAGACAGAGATTTCCTAACGTTTGAATTATTGTTTTTCTATTACTTCGTCTACGACTATAAGATGTTTAGCCAGTTAGACAATGAATTAAGAGGAAAAATCTTGAATGCATTTCTAGAAAAAATTCAATCAAGCAGGCCCGATGACTTTCCTGATTTGAAAGCCGTCGATAAGTTTTACGAAAAACGCATTTTTACTTATTTCACAATTACTCAAAAAATTGGGAAAATGGGAGAATTTGGCGAAAAATGTGCAGACTATATAAACACTCTCCTTACTTATTCTGAGAAAAACAATGTATTTACCTGCCACAATTTTGATCAGGCCGAAAAAGAACTGAAGCTCAACATTGAACCAAATAAATACACTGACGAATTGAAAGTGCTACTTACAATATCAAGCTCCCCCATGATGATTCATGGAATTGACCCTACAGAAATGGATAAAGGTATTTAACAATCTAATTGCGTACATTATGGAAAAAGAACAAGAACAAAAGCCAAAACCGAAGCGCGTTGAAGAATTGGAATACTTTCCATTCAAGAGTTTTGATGAGCTTAAAAAGCGAGTAAATGAGGGTGTTGCAAATCTTGGTGTTGATAGAAGCGTTGCGCTCCAATGGATTCAAAACGGCATTCATTCTACTGGCTGGCAAAGGGCACAAGCTTTGTTTTTAGCTTCCCTAACTTTCATCGTCCCAATAGGTCTGATTATTTACATTATTGTGACGCAAACTTGGCTTTTGCTCTTGGCCTTGCCGCTCCTATTGATTGGTTTCTTCATCTTTCATCCTAGCCAAGCGATGATGCTTGGGTCAATACGAAGCGGGCTTATTTTACTCACTTTTGGAGGATTGATTTGGGGATTCATCAACGGCATTGGCTGGCTCACTGCTCTCACTCTTTCGCTTGCAGTACTTTGGTACGCACAGCGTACAATTTATCGCAAAGCCGTTGATGGCTTACTCCGTGCGGCAATACAACACGAGGATTTACTTTGCATTTTGTGGAGCGGTAACGCGTTGAACGTAACGATGTACAATGGCGATAGCTATTGGTCGAAATGGAAAAAAGAGGGTGGTAAAAATACGCACTATGACACAGGTAATACTTATGACGAATAAACTATGTTGATACTCGGAATAATTTTAACGGTTCTTGGCTTCATTGTTTTTCAATGGGCGGCGAATGCACAAAGCAAGTCGGTTTTTGAGCGACCAATGATTTTTAATAGAGCAACTGCCGTAATTATCATCAACCTAATTTGGATAGGACTTTTCATTGGTGGTTTTTATAGCTTATGGCAAGTTAGCCCCAAAATAGTTTTAACGATTATTGGTATTTACGCGGTACTATGGATACTAGGTTATTTCATGGGGAGCGAAAAAACAAGGGCGAAAAAGATTTTTAAGATTTATAGACAGCTAAAACTTTTTCGTCCTAAAGCAAGTGATGAAGAAATTTTCAGAGAAACAGCCAACGCATACTTTCGAGGTTTGAGGTGGGATGAGGACAAAATCAGAATGACCGTTGACGCAATTTTTGAGAAAAGGATTGGCAGTAAAGAGGACAAAGACATAAAGGATGTGGCAAGCTCCATTCTGATTTTTGAAAATCCACATGGCGATTTCATGAGCTATGACTTTAGAAAATCAATGAAGCGTTTCTCAAAGAAACAAAAAGCCATAGATGACGCTTACAATGCAATTATCGGCAATGCACCAAAAGTTACAGAACGACCAGATCTATCAGAAAACACAACCAAGTGGATTAAATCCATTGGATTTAATCCAGACGAAATGACCAATGAGCAGCTGGCTGTTTTCTCTGAAATAGACGACCATGGCAAGAGTAATTGGGCAGTTAGGTTTTTCTATGGCGCTTCTCTTCTTTTTCTGATTTTGGCTGGACTTAGTTTAATAGGTCTGAAGCTCGGCGGTGTACTTGTATATGGGATAATTTCTTTTGTAATTTGGTATATTGGACACAAAATACAAATGAAGCGGGTTAGCAAAAAGTTTTATGAGGCGAGCGTAATGAAATACGCGCAAGAACAAGCGGAAAATGGTAACAATCTTTAATATGGACACAAGCAATACAGCAGAAATCAATAACTATCGCGAAAGCGAGAGCAAGAAAATTAAAACAAAAACTTTTGTTTTAATTATTCTTTTTGCAATCGTTTTCAGTTTTATTATCAATGACGGGATACGATTAGTTATCCAAAAGTTTTTAGAGATTCCCTCTGATTCGATAGGACTTGCGCAGTGGGGAGACACATTTTTTCTCCGTATCCTCGCCTCTCTTGTAGCAATGGCGGCGGGAACTTTTGTAATAGGTACATTTTTGAAAGAAAAAGTGAGGTTAGCAGGAGTAATAGCAGCTCTCCCAGCGACTTTGTTTTGGATTGCAACTTTGATATTTGGAATAACTATTGTTTCAGATTATGGATATTCGTTTGAGAGCGTTAAGGCAATGTTGCTATTGCCGGCTATTTTAGCAATCTCATTACCAGTGGTGGGATATTTTAGCTCCGGGTGGGGTCAAGAGTATCGCGATCATTTTCAAAAACCAAAAAGTGTCCTAGATATAAAGTGGTATCACTGGCTTTGGATTTTCCCATTCTATTTAAATAAGATTGTCGCTATTTTGCTGTTTAGTATAATTTTGTTGGTACAGTTTGACTTTAGCGAGGGGTGGACTGGAATGTATCCTGGAATTTTAGATTTTATAACAAATTGGGGTTATTACTTGGGGAGAATAATTCTACTTTTCATCATCATTGGCCTCTTTTTGTCTGTTAAACATGTCTACACTCTACTTTCGGAAAAAAGTAAAACCAGAAAAGAGAAGTGGGGTAAGGGAGCGATAATATTTGGTCATGTTTTTCTGTTCTCTATACTTTACGTCCTAATTTTTGGACAGTATTTATAATTCTATGGATTTAAACAAAAAGAAAAACATAGCACTGCTTATTGCCGCCGCTTTCTTGTTCGTGGCTTTGTTTGACGGCTGGCCTTACGGCTTTTTTACGCTCTTGCGATTTGTGGTGTTTGCAAGCTCTGTGTATGTCGCATGGATGGCGTATGAAGCGCAAAAAGAGAAATGGGTTTGGATTTTCGGATTTCTCGCGGTGCTTTTCAATCCGTTCATTGTCATTCACCTTGACCGCGAGATTTGGAGTATTATTGATTTGATTGTTGGAGTATTTATGATTGTTTCTCTTTTTGCGCTAAAATTGGATAAGCCAAAGACAGAATAACAACCCGCCCGTTCCCCGAAGCGAGGACGGCTCGGCAGGAGGGGTTCAAGGGGAGGAATGCCGAGCCGTCCGAGCGTGGAAGCCCCGCCCCGCCCGAAAACTTGGAGGGCGGAACCGAGCAGAAATTTCCCTTTCCTTTTTAGAATTTTTTTCAGGGGGCGCGCGCAAAAGAAAATTGTAAGGGAAAATTTCTGCGAGGTTCTCGCCGTAGCGATAGCGGAGGCGAGGGGCGGGGCGAGAGCGTACGATTTAGTTCAGAGCCACCACGCGCTCCGCGCGTGCGTCAGTCGGGGTTCTGTTCAAAATGCGTTCGAGCGAAGTCGTATAATTCCACAATAAACCCCGCGTAAAGCGGGTTTTTGTGTGCCCGGAACAAGAGCACTGCTGCTCTTGTGTCTGGACGAGAAAGGCGAAGCGATGTCGCGATAGCGACCGTGAGCCCGGCCAGGAGCCCACTTAGTGAATGACGAGCGAAACGAGGAGTGAGCTTAGTGAGCTGACGGCGAGTCCTGTCGGGTCCACACGAACAAAGTGAGCTTGAGTCGAAGAAAGCTCCGGGGGAGCTTTTGTCAGGACTCGAAAAGGTTCTCCGGCTCAGAGATGACCGAAGAGAGTCGATGAGCGGAAACCTGCACTGATCCTGTAAGGATCGAGTCCTGTCGGGTCCACTGTTCCAAAAAACTTCCATATTCATTCGGGAGTTTTTTGTTTGCGCGGTCTCGTGAGTTGTTATTGGTTCAAATATAGTAAGGTCAACAGAATTGACATCTATTCTATTCGCGCTAGATTGATAGCGATCGTACTATGTTCTTTACCTACCTCTGACCGAAGGGAATCCGTCATGAACAGAGAAGAAATTTTCGAAAAAGTCGTGAGTATCGTTGCTGATCGCATGAACGTGCATCCGGACGAGGTCAATGATGATACGAACTTCACTCTCGACCTTTGTGCTGACTCGCTCGACATGGTCGAACTCGTCATGGAGTTCGAGGAAAAATTTGAGATAACAATACCTGAAGGGGAGACCGAAAGAATCAAGTCTGTTGGTGAAGCGGTCAACTTTATTTTCGACAGCATCATTTCCTCCTCGGCACAGGCGTAGCAGTGGTCGCCCGCAATTTCATAGCCAGTCGATATGTATGTATCGGCTGGTTTTTTGTGTCACTAGAACAGTACTGCCAACGTGATAGAATGAAATTACTATATAGATAACCTTTTGTATTTTATGGCAATGATCGATTCAATTTTAAAATTTCCGGAACAATTCGACTATGAACCGGAGATCGAAAATAGCGATGCGCTCGTCGACGAGTATAGGCATTTTGTTCTCGACGGCATGGGTGGATCGCATCTTCACGCAGACCTTCTCAAAGATCACGATCCGTCGATCGATCTATATGTCCACCGAAGCTACGGCGTACCGCTTGAAGCACATCATCCACCGATAGATGAACTGGAAAAAGATCGAACCTTGTTCATTGCCAGCTCGCATTCGGGAAACACCGAAGAGGTGTTGGATTTTGCAGAGGAAGCTCATAAGAAAGGATACCACGTAGCCTGTATAGCTACCGGCGGCAAGCTTATTGAATTTGCTCAGAAGAATGATCTGCCGTATATCCAGTTTCCTGATACAGGCATCCAGCCCAGAACTGCTCTCGGCTTCGCACTCCTCGCGTTGGTAAAGTTCGTTAAGCCGGACCTTCTGTCGGATCTGCACTCACTCAAAAAAGTGATCAACCCTGAATCTGTGCGCGAAAGAGGGGAAGAGCTTGCAGAACTGCTTAAAGATCATGTCCCGGTTATTTATAGTTCAGCAGATAATAGTGCGATCGCTTACAACTGGAAGATCAAGTTCAACGAGACCGGAAAGATACCGGCTTTCTATAACGTTTTGCCGGAACTCAATCATAATGAAATGACCGGCTTTGATGTGCAAGACGCAAATAAGCATCTTTCGAAGCAGTTCATGTTTGTCTTTCTCAAAGACACAAATGACCACGACCAGATCCAAAAGCGAATGAAAGTATGTGCCCAGCTATATACTGACCGTGGCTTCACGGTCATTGAGCAGCCGCTGACCGGCAAAACGTATTTCGAGCGAGCTCTTCATTCACTGCTTATGGCTGATTGGGCTGCGCTTAAGACAGCTGAACTTTACGGAACCGAACCGGAGCAGGTACCTATGGTGGAGGAATTTAAAAAGAAGATAGCGTAAAATGTACACCTGCTGCAAAGTACAATCCTTAATGTAACCTGAATATGTATATCCTCTTTGACATCGGTGCTACCAAAACACGAATTGCCGCAACCGTTGATCGCCAGACATTTACTGAACCGACAATAATCAAGACACCGGCCTCATTTGATGAATTCAAAAACACGTTCACTCAGACTGCCCGCGAGCATATCGGCAGTGAATCGATAGACGGCGCAGTTGGTGGGATGACCGGCGCACTCGATAAGGAACGAGGTGTAATGATCGACTCACCTCATTTGCCGGAATGGAATGGCAGACTCATTTGTGACGAATTAGGCAGCGAGCTGGGTGCACATATAACCATAGAAAACGATTCTGCGGTTGTCGGTCTTGGTGAGGCAGTGTATGGAGCCGGGAAGGGATATCGTATAGCAAGTTACGTCACGGTATCTACCGGAGTTGGTGGTGCGCGTTTTATAAACGGAAAAATAGACGAAAATGCACACGGATTTGAGCCGGGGCGTCAGATCGTGGATATTTCCGGATCGCTCGACGGAGGTAACTCTGACGGTACCCTGGAAGGTCTTGTTTCCGGGACGGCACTTGAGAAACGATTTGGCATGCCGGCGATCGAGGTGAGTGACCCAAAAGTGTGGGATGATCTTGCTCAACAGCTTGCGGTCGGACTGTATAACCTTTCGCTCATTTGGTCACCGGAAGTGATCGTTCTGGGCGGATCAATGATCACCGGAGACCCAGCTATTGATGTTACTGCTACTGAAAAAGCATTTCGAGAGAGGATAGAGCAGGTATTCGCTACCGCACCGGACATTAGGAAGGCTGAACTGGGAGATATTAACGGTGTATGGGGCGCTTTGGCGTATCTCAACAACCTGGACCTGCCTTAGATCACGAGCGCAGACGTGATATACTAGGCTTCTAACGATACTAATCATATACACTATGGGACTTAAAAACTACGTAATGCGGAAGATGATGCAATCGAAACTCAAAGACGCTCCGCCACAGCAGCAGGAAATGATCATGAACTTGGTAGAAAATAATCCGGAACTGTTCGAAAAGATCAGCAAAGAAATAAAGCAAGAGATGAAGAACGGTAAGGACCAAATGGCGGCAAGCATGCTCGTGATGAAGAAATACCAAGGTGAAATCCAGAAGGCTCTACAGAAGAAATAAAAAGTCAAAAGTAGGACATGATCATTCGCTATCGATTTAATTTTGCCTTTCAGATTACATTGGGAGCAGCAGCGTTCGTGGGTGTGCTACTCACTGCAAGTAACACACAGCCCAGTAGTTATCTGTGGCTTGGTGCGGGACTGATTGGCGTGGGGTGTTTTGTATTAAGCGGCTTTCGTCTACGTCGGAGAATACGAAAAGTTTACATACTTGTCGGTCATCCAAATCCGAACAAAACCTACTCTGATGAATTAGCTAATGCCTACGAACAGGGGGCTCGTGATAGCGGGTATACGGTCGTGCGTCAGGACATTTCAAAGCTATCATTTGATCCAATCCTCCATAAGGGATATGACGAGATCCAGGAACTTGAACCGGATCTTAAGAAGGTGCAGGACAACATTTTGTGGGCCGATCACTTTGTATTGATCTACCCTAACTGGTGGTCAACAATGCCGGCGATCCTGAAGGGGTTATTCGACCGTATTTGGTTGCCCGGATTTGCGTTTAACTTCCACGCATTTGGCTGGAAAAAGCTTCTTAAAGGCAGAACCGCTCGGGTACTGATCACTCTTGACAATCATCCCTTGCTAGCTTGGATGGTCTTCGGAGATTATACAAACGAGATACAAAACGCACTGCTTGAGTTTGCCGGTATTCAGCCAGCAGATGTGACGCAATTTGGATCTCTTAAATTCCGGTCACAGAAAAGTAAAAAACGTCTTGTCCGGAAGGCGTATCGAATGGGCCGGTGGGCACTGTAATTTTGATTTTACTGATACAAGTTGATATAGTGTAATATGTTCCTTACGAAAACACCATTGGGTCAGAAAGGAGAAACCTTGTGACTCTAAACTCTGATGTCGCTCAAAAAGATCGTGACACCTTAATAAAGGAGTACGAAAAAGAGCTGCGTAAGCACTTCAAGTGGAGAGCGCGGGTGCATCACGACACGAAAAACAAGTTCGAGCCCGGAGAGTATCGTGGTATCGAAAGCTGGAACAAGATGCACAAACGGCGACTTGCTCAAGACAAGAAGAAGTTTGCTGACCGCCGGCGCAGCCTCGGTCTCCGCAAGGGCGAAGACGAGGTGATCCAGAACAGGGTTATCCGAGAACTTGGCTTACGATAGTCGCCCACGGTCAGGGAGAACTTCTCATGCAGCAACGGAATACAGCACAGCAGACTCAAGGGTGTTGACCGGTACCCGTCGAAAGATGTGTGCCGGTTTTTTCATTTATGATACGCTATGAGTCCGGAACGTTAATTATAATACTAGTATGTCACTCTCGATCGGAATTGTAGGACTACCAAACGTCGGTAAATCGACGCTTTTTAATGCGTTAACAAAGAAATCAGTCGATGCAGCGAACTATCCGTTCTGCACGATCGATCCCGCAGTCGGTGTGGTGCCGGTTCCGGACGAGCGACTCTGGAAGCTCAGCGAATTTAGCAGATCAGAAAACACGCTACCGGCCGTGGTCGAGTTTGTTGATATTGCCGGACTGGTCAAAGGAGCGGCTGAAGGAGAGGGGCTTGGCAACGCGTTTCTCTCGAATATTCGGGAAGTGGATGCGATCGCGCACGTCGTGCGTATTTTCGATGATCCCAATATTGTTCATGTAAATGGAGCGATCGATCCACTTGCGGATATCGAGACGATACACCTCGAACTTATATTTGCCGATCTTGATACCGTAAACAAGCGACTTTCATCACTTGAACGCGATGTAAAGCGAGGCGATAAAGCTGCCGTGAAAGAAAATGTCGTGGTAGCAAAAGTAAAGGAAGCCCTTGAGGCAAGCCAGCTTGTCTCGAGCCTTTCGCTAAGCGAGGAAGAGCGCACTGAGCTTCAGGGGCTCCACCTACTTACCGCCAAGCCCATCCTTTTTGTTTTAAATAAGCAGTCAGGTGGACAGAATATCGATGAAACTGACTCGGAGAAGTTTACAAATCTCACCAATGCAATAAAAGAGATGGGGGCGCAGTATGTACTGGTGGATGCCAATATTGAGAACGAGGTAAAGGAACTTGAAGGCGAGGAAAAGCAGACCTTCCGCGAAGAGCTCGGAGCAAAAGATTCCGGATTTGATTCTTTTATACAGCAAAGTTACGACTTGCTTGGATTGATCACCTACTTCACTACCGGAGAAAAAGAGACACGAGCCTGGACAACACACGTCGGAGCAACGGCACCTGAGGCAGGTGCGTCGATTCACTCTGACTTTCAGGACAAATTCATTCGAGCTGACATTATTCAGTGGAATGTACTACTTGATGCAGGATCTCGCGCCGCAGCTCGTGACCAAGGACTCATTAGAACAGAAGGGAAGGAATATATTGTGCAAGACGGTGACGTGATAGAGTTTAAGATATAAAGCAGATTAAGCAGTCGGACAGATCGGAATCTCTTCGCCTAGTTAAAATAAACACTAAAGACCGGGGTCTTTAGTGTTTATTTGTTACGTATAGGGGTGTTGTTACCTACAAACACCCGTTTGGCTTGTTTGCTGGCGGTTCCTACTTACGGTATAGTACGAATCACAAACCACGTAGTCACATGAAGAAATACGACCCAAACAAAATAGAAAAAAAATGGCAAAAACAATGGGAGAAAGATGGTATATACAAAACGTCTGAGCGCTCAAAGAAACCTACTCAGTATGTTCTGGATATGTTCCCGTATCCGTCCGGTGAAGGGCTGCACGTGGGTCACCCGAAGGGGTATATTGCCACCGACATCTACTCTCGCTTCAAACGAATGAACGGCTACAACGTCCTACATCCAATGGGGTGGGACGCTTTTGGATTGCCGGCCGAGAATTATGCCATCAAAAACAAGACTCAACCCCAGACCGCGGTCAAAAAAAATATCAAACGCTATAAAGAGCAGCTAGGAATGATCGGGCTCGACTACGACTGGTCACGTGAGATAAATACAACCGATCCGGAATACTATAAATGGACACAGTGGACTTTTCTTCAGATGTACAAAAAGGGATTAGCCTACCAGTCATTCGAGCCGATAAACTGGTGTCCGTCCTGTAAAACAGGGCTCGCCAATGAAGACCTTGAGACCCGTTCGACAGACTCAGGGCAGGCGGCCGTATGCGAACGATGCGGTTCAGAAGTAGAGCAGAGACCAATGCGCCAATGGGTTTTGAAAATAACCGACTATGCCGACCGTCTACTCAAAGACCTGACTGATCTGGACTGGCCGGAGTCGATCAAGGAGTCTCAGCGTAACTGGATCGGACGCTCAGAAGGAGCTGAGTTCAGTTTTCCGATAACCCAGAAGAACCACTATGTGCTTCTGCACGGCTTTGAAGGTTCACCTAAAAAGAACTTTTTCCCGTGGCTTGCCCGCGAGCTTGAGAAGCGCGGACATTCGGTCGAGGCGCCGACTCTACCAAAAACAAAGAATCCGGATATCGAGAAGCAGGTCCATCACGTGCTCGACACCTGCCACTTCACCGAAAATACGATCCTTGTTGGCCACAGCCTGGGAGGAGTCGTCGGACAGATCATTACTGAACGACTCAAGACACCTATAAAGAAGATGGTCTTAGTAGGGAGTTTTACCAAACCGAATTTCTTAGATAGCAAAGATCAACCGTTCGTCGATACTTTTAGCTGGAACCTCGACCTCGAGAAAGTTCGTGATAATGCGCGACGTATTGTGATACTGCACGATCAAAATGACCCGATCATACCTACTCGAGAAGCAGATATCCTGGCAGAAGCAACTGCCGGAGAACTTCGCTCTGTAGTAGCACGAAAAGAGCATTTTTGCGGTCCTCGTGAGCCTGAGATCCTTAACGCATGCCTTGAAGAGGTCAGGGTGTTTACTACCCGGCCCGATACTATCTACGGGGTAACGTATATGGTCTTAGCTCCGGAGCACGCATTAGTAAATGAGCTTCAGTCAAATATAACAAACTGGCAAGAAGTAACGCAGTACCAAAAAGAAGCAAACAAGAAAACTCAGCTCGAACGTACCGCTCAAGACAGAGCCAAGAGCGGTGTTCAGCTCGAAGGTATCTATGCTAAAAATCCGGCCAACGGCGAAGAAATACCGGTCTATATTGCTGACTATGTTATGACCGGCTACGGTACCGGGGCGATCATGGCAGTACCGGCGCACGATGAACGTGACTGGGAATTCGCCAAAGTGTACGGCCTGCCGATCCGGCAAGTGATACGTCCGGTGAGAGTAGACACAACAAACCCGCCGCGCAAGGGTGCCAAGGTATCTCCGCGATATGTTGTGCACTGCATCGTTAAGCATCCATCTGAAGACACCGTAGTAACTCTGCGCTGGAAAGAACATGATTGGCAAACACTGATCATTGGCGGAATAGAGAAAGGAGAGAGCCCGGAAGAAGCTGCTCGCCGCGAGATCTATGAGGAGACCGGCTACAAGAATCTAATACTTGAAGACCAGCTAGGCGACGAAGTCAGAGCGGAATTTTACGCAGCCCACAAAGAGGTAAATCGAATCGCGTACACGAAAGCCCTCGTTTTCCGCCTTAGCGATCTTGAAAAAGACGATGTTACTGAGGAGGAGAAAGCCAAGCATGAGCCGGTCTGGACACCGATCGTTGATCTTGAAAAAACTCTTCGTCCGTGTGCCGAGCTCGACCTGTGGATACATCGTCTTAAAACAGGTAATTACGCCTACAGCGGGAAGGGTGAGCTCGTAAACTCAGGCGGCTGGGACGGTATGAGCTCAGACCATGTACAAGACCTGATCACACAGACGGCTAGCGGAGTAAAACGGGTAACGTACCGTCTCAATGATTGGGTTTTCTCGCGTCAGCGCTACTGGGGTGAACCTATTCCGCTTGTGCACTGTGAACACTGTGGTGTCGTGCCGGTCCCGGAGAAGGACCTACCGGTTGAGTTGCCGAATGTAAAGAAATACGAGCCGACCGGAACAGGGGAATCGCCGCTTGCTGCTATCGACTCCTGGGTCAACACAACCTGCCCTGAGTGTGGAGAGAAGGCAAAGCGGGAAACAAACACCATGCCACAGTGGGCAGGAAGCTGTTGGTATTACCTACGCTATATTGACCCAAGCAATACAAAGCAACTTGTTTCCGAGAAAAAAGAGCGTCATTGGATGCCGGTCGATATGTATGTTGGCGGTGTTGAGCACGCGACGCGACACTTGATCTACGCACGCTTCTGGCACAAGTTCCTCTACGATATAGACGCTGTTTCTACTACAGAGCCATTCGCAACGCTTAAGAACCAGGGAATGATCGCCGGTCCGGACGGACGAAAGATGAGCAAACGTTACGGCAACATCATAAATCCTGACGATGTGATCAAACAGCACGGTGCGGACTCTTTCCGAACGTACGAAATGTTTATGGGGCCGTTCGATCAGGGAGGTGGCTGGAACACTGATAACCTTATCGGGGTTAGGCGTTTTTTGGAAAAGGTGTGGAGACTTCAGGAAAAAGTACAAGATGAAACAACTCATACCAAAACCGAAACAGACAAAAAAATTGAGATTCGAATGCATCAAACCATTCAGAAAGTGACTGAGGACATTGAAACATTCAGCTTCAACACGGCAATATCAGCCCTTATGGTGCTCGCGAATCAACTTGATAAGCAAGAGAACATTGATCGCTCTGTGTACACTGTTCTTGTCCAGCTTCTCGCGCCGCTTGCTCCGCATATGTGTGAAGAACTGTGGCTGAATGTGCTTAAAAATAAGATCTCTGTACATACAAGTGACTGGCCGGTGTACGACGAGACGAAACTAGTGGAAGACACCGTAACAATAGTGATTCAGGTAAACGGCAAGGTTCGTGATGAGTTTGAGATCAACAAAGACATGCCCGGGGCAGAGGTTATCGCTCAAGCTAAAGCTCGAGATGCGGTTAAGCGCTGGGTAGGTGATAGCAAGGTTGCTCGTGAGATCTATGTCCCAGGAAAACTGGTAAGTATCGCAACAGATACAAAGTAGGCAATTTGCCCTTTTGCCAGGTTCGTGATACTGTATAAAAGACAGAAGTAAATCTACGTCAATAGCTTACCAAGGCCTTCCTCAGTGACAGTGCTCACCGTTTGGCGGCATTGTAATATTTGACACTATTTCCTTTATATGCTTATATTATAGTACGTATTACGAATATGAAAAAACAGCAAGGAGCCACACTATCATTCCAGCCAAAGCAGGTCACCAAACGCCTGCTTTCTGTGCTACCTGAGCGCGCTCGGGATATCCTTATTTGCCGATACGGCCTTGGGAAGAACACTGACCGCATGACGCTTGAAGCGATCGGGACCAAATACGGTATCACCCGTGAGCGCGTTCGTCAGATCGAGAACTACGCGATACAGACGATTCGCAAGTCAAAACAATACGAAAAAGAGCGAAAAACATTCACTGAGTTAAAGAATCTTCTTAAATCATCTGGCGGTATTGTTGCTGAGCGCGACCTCATGAACATCGTTTCACGAAGCATAAGCGTACAAAATCATGTGCACTTTTTCCTTGTTGTAGGCGAAGAATTTACCCGTTACAAAGAAGATGAGAAATTTCATCATCGCTGGCATGTAGACAACGAGATCGCTGACGAGATCCACGAGGCGCTCGATAAGCTTTACAAAAATCTTAATGACGACGACATTATTCCTGAATCAGAGATGCTGGCTCAGTTTCTTGACCAGGTGCGCAACACATCTGAAAAATACAAAAACCATGAGATCGCTAAACGATGGCTCGGTATCTCTAAAAAGATCGATCGCAACCCACTTGGCGAATGGGGAATAGCTCATTCACCAAACATCAACGCCAAGGGAATGCGTGACTATGCCTATCTCGTCCTGAGAAAGCACGGCTCACCGATCCACTTTGAGGAGGTTGCAAAAGCTATTGAAAAACTATTTAACAAAAAGGCGCACGTTGCCACCACTCACAACGAACTTATTAAGGATTCACGCTTTGTGTTAGTCGGTCGCGGTCTTTATGCACTCAAGGATTGGGGATACGTCAGCGGAGTTGTGAAAGACGTTATTCAAAAAATACTCCAGCAGAATGGACCTCTCACAAAAGACGAGATCATCGACAAAGTAATGAAGGAGCGCTACGTTAAGGAAAATACTATTCTGGTTAATCTTCAAAACCCGCGTTACTTTAAAAAACGCTCTGACGGGCGATTCGAGAACGCTAAATAATCAATTCTCATTCAAAAAACCACATTTCCTCAGAGGGATGTGGTTTTTTCTATGTAGAAAAAGTGTGAAAGTTGGTGATTTACTACAAGCTCGGTATAATGACCTCACCTATGATTGATCAACTGCTCTCATTTATTAGTACTCAATACGGTGAATCTGCCGGACTCGTCGCAGAGGTATTGCTCGATACCTCTTTTATCTGGATTCCTGTTATCCTCATCATAGGATTTTGGCAGGTCTGGATCCAGTATATTCACGCATACTTTATCAGCAAACAAGTACCTGTCCTACTCGAGATACGCATTCCCCGAGAGGTCTCACGCACACCGGCCGCTATGGAGATGGTGTTCAATACGCTCTACCAGAAGAGTCAGCCTCAATCGTTTGCGGAGGCGTACTGGGACGGCAAGGTGCCGCCGTGGTTTTCTATAGAATTGGTTTCACTTGGTGGGTATGTCCATCTCTATATCTGGACCTGGCAAAAATTCAAAAATTTGATCGAGTCACAACTTTACGCTCAGTACCCAAGTATTGAAGTGGTTGAAGCAGAAGACTACTCGACCAAGATCACGAATGATCCGGAAAAGTTTAATATGGTCGGTTTCCAATGGACGTTTACAAAGCCGGTCGCATACCCCATCAAAACATATATAGACTACGGATTAGACAAGAAGGCTGACAAAGAGGAGCAGAAAGATGACCCGCTTACATCAGTACTTGAACTACTCGGGTCACTTAAGCCCAAGGAGCAACTTTGGTTCCAGATCGTGATTCAGGCTCACAAAAAAATGGGCATGAAGGACGGTTATGTTTTCCCGCGCCCTGATTGGCGAGCCGAAGCTGAGAGGGAGGCCGGGAAAATACGAGACCAATATTTGGTCGACAAAGAGAAAGGGCTGTACATGCCTATAACAGAAGCAGATATGGACTCGATCAAGGCTATTCACCGCAGCCTGGACAAGCAAGCCTTTGATGCTGTTGTGCGAACACTCTATGTTGCTGAAGGTGATAACTTCGATACGGGTACGATCGCCGGACTTCTCGGAGTGATGCAACAATTTAATTCAAACAACATGAACGGTTTCCGGATCAACTGGAAAACCGACTTCAGCCACCCGTGGAAAGACTTCCGAAATGTTCGCCGACGTAAGAAGGAGCGTCAATACCTCGATGCATGGCGTCGGCGATCCTACTTTTCTGAACCATACAAGTATTTCAAACAAAAGCCGATCGTTCTTACCACAGAAGAACTTGCAACGATCTTTCATATACCCGGAACAGTGGTTCAGACTCCAACACTCAACCGAGTAAGTTCACGAAAAGGAGAAGCTCCATCAAACATTCCAACAGAATAATATGCAGATGTTATTTCAAAATGCAGCACAGCAAGTAATTTATGGTTTACGATGGCTTGGAGATCATCCTTGGCGTGTTGTTGGTGGAGGTAGTATTGTCTTTTCCTTTGCTCTGGCTACTACTCTGATCGTTCTTATCTTGCCGTCGCCATATTTTCCCACCGACGAGATAATACACATTGAAGAGGGTACGGGGCTTAACACTATAGCCTTAACACTTGAGCAAAAAGGGGTAATCCGGTCGGCAAGTATTTTTCGTTACGTGATCGCTATTAGAGGAAATGATAAGAGTATTGTGTCTGGAGACTACTATCTCGAAAAACCCCTGACCACCTTTGATCTAGCGGATCGACTTGTGAACGGTCACTACAACATGAAGAACCGTGTTGTGTTAATACCGGAGGGATACAACGTTTTTCAAATGGCAAAACGATTTGATGATCAACTGATAGATTTCGATGTCATAAACTTTATAAAACTTGCTCGTCCGCTAGAAGGCCGACTATTTCCGGACACCTATGAGGTTCAGCCGACGATATCCGAAGAGCGCTTGATTGAAAAGATGCACACCACTTTTAAAAAACGGATCGAGGAATTAGATGAGGAGATCCAAGCCTTCGACAAATCGCTCAACGAGATCATCATAATGGCCTCTATTCTTGAGCGAGAAGCGTATAAAATGGAGGATAGGCGACGTATCGCCGGTGTGCTCTGGCATCGAATTGAGATCGGAATGCCGCTTCAAGTTGACGCTGTCTTTTCTCACGTGAACGGCAAGCACACGTATCAACTTACCTCAGCTGATCTTTTAGCAGACGACCCTTTCAATACGTATACCCGTAAAGGACTACCGCCGGCACCAATTGCTAATCCCGGACTCAGCTCAATAGAAGCCGCCGTTACCCCTGTTGAAAGTAACGATCTCTTCTTTCTCTCAGACAGAAGTGGGAACATGTACTACTCAGAGACACATGATGAGCATGTGAGACTTAAGAATCTATACGTAAACTAGTATTTTATTTTGTATATAGTATGTAGTATCCCGGGCACTATTACATATTAACAAGCTAAGCTAGGTACAGTTTACAGACACTAGATACGCCATGCTATTTATGGCATAGTACTGACATGCCCAGTGAGAATCAAGATACTCCCCATATTTACGTCGCCCTCTCCGGCGGGGTGGACAGTGCTGTATCCGCAGCACTTCTCAAAGAACAAGGGTATCAGGTGACCGGGGCATTCATTAAAACGTGGCAACCGGACTTTCTTGAGTGTCGAGCGCCGGTTGACCGCGAAGACGCGCGACAGGTTGCAGCTCACCTCAATATTCCGTTTACAACGATCGATCTTGAGGATGAGTACAAACAAGGCGTAGCTGATCTCATGATCGAGGAATACCGATCGGGGCGAACACCGAACCCTGATGTCCTCTGCAACCAGAAGGTAAAATTCGGTGCCTTTCTTAATGAAGCACTTGCGCGTGGAGCTGACGGCATCGCGACCGGCCATTACTGCAGAAAAGGACAGCGGCTTACGGATAACACGTCTGAAGTAGGGGAACATACACTTTTGCGAGGTGTCGATACTAATAAAGACCAGTCATACTTCCTATGGACACTGCGGCAAGACCAACTTTCTAAAACACTATTTCCTGTTGGTGAATACACGAAACCGAAAGTACGAGAACTTGCAAAAAAGTTTGCGTTGCCGGTCGCGACAAAAAAAGATAGCCAAGGGGTATGCTTTCTTGGCAAGCTTAATATGAAAAGCTTTCTTTCCCACTATATTGATACACAGCCGGGTGATGTTTTAAATCTACGCGGTGAGAAGATCGGACACCACGACGGAGCTCTTTTCTACACACTCGGACAGCGGCACGGGTTTGAAGTAACTAAGAAAACACCTACGACCGGTGCTTTGTATGTGGTTACAAAAAATACTACCTCTAACACCATAACAGTAGCCGAGCAGGACCAGCGCTCAGCGATAGACCAGACTCACGTGCTAACTCTTATGCGGGTAAACTGGATCGGAGGAGAATGTATCGACGGTGAATACGACGCACAGTTCCGTTACCGCCAACCCACCCGCAAAGTAATTGTAGCAACAGACGAAAAAGGGGTAACGGTTACATTCGCCGAGCCGCAGCAAGCAGTGTCTCCGGGCCAGTCACTTGTTTTATACAAAGATCAAGAATGTATTGGGGGAGGGATCATCGAGAAAACAGTTCCGAAAGCTACCTTTCAAAAACCTTTCGAAGCGTTGCAGAGTAACGTATAATGCCAACAATGACAGAAAAACAAATCGAGATCATTAAAGCAAACGGGGAACGAGAAATGTTTGTCCCGATGAAACTAGAGAACTCACTGCTTAGATCGGGCGCAGAACCGGAGCTCGTTGAAGAAGTTATTGCTCATATACGTGAGGAGTTAAATGACGGCATGACCACCAAGGAGATATACAAGCATGCTTTCGAGGTACTTGCCAGAAAAAAGAAAAGCGTAGCCAGCCGCTACAGTCTACGTAACGCAGTAATAGGTATGGGTCCTACCGGATTTCCTTTTGAGCAATTTGTTGCTCGCATATTTACAGAAAAAGGGTATCAAACTCACACCGGCGTTATTATGCGCGGCAAATGCGGCGAGCACGAGATAGACGTTATAGCTCATACAAACGACTCGTTGATCATGATGGAGGCTAAATTTCATAACGAACACGGCATATCGTCCGGGATCAAAACAGCGCTTTACGTCAAAGCCCGTTTTGAGGACCTGAAGGATCAGCCAATACCCGGCATTGAAGGCAGAACCCTTGACCAGGGATGGCTGGTAACCAACACAAAATTTACATCCTCAGCAATAGAATACGGCGCATGCGCAGGACTCTCAATGGTAGGCTGGAACTATCCGGCAACAGGCAATCTACAGGACCTGATCGAAGAGAGCGGACTTCATCCGATCACCTGTCTTACTTCGCTTACCGACACCGCAAAGCGGTCTTTACTTGAAAATAACACTGTACTGTGTCGAATGGTAAAGGACGATGACGAGCTGCTCCGGGCTGCCGGACTAACCACTGCTGAGATCACGGAGGTCCGGGAAGAAGCAGGTGAGCTGTGTATATAAAGCACGCCAACCTCTCTTGAAATACATTCACAAGGGTATATAGTAATAATGGATCTCATTGTCCTTTCACTTGAAGGGGTGCCCATGACAGCATCAACGTTAGAAACACGGTATACAACATCCGTAGCAAAATGTGACCGATACACTTCACCGATCGTTAACAAGGCATTCATTCTTCTCGAGTGCCGTCTAGCGCTTGGCAAACGAAATGCCTATTTTGCACAAACAACGAATGAGGATCTTCTCGTCTACCACTTCGTAGAACACTGTCGAAAGCTACTCGCGCAGTGGTTCGAATGTTCATCACATTACGAACGCTGGGTTTTACTGAGCGTACGAAACGAAGAACATCTTGAACAACTTGTCCGGGAAGGGGAGATCGCTGACCATGTCGGATGGTTTTCTTATCAAAACACATAGCAGTGAGTGACTTTTAGAGTCGCTTACGACGGGCGTCGACACACAGACGCCCGTTTTCTTATACGTTTGATATACTAGATTAATTATGAATACATTTCGCACTAATGTACTTGCTGTTGTTCGCCATATCCCAAGCGGACAGACGCTATCCTACAAAGAGGTTGCGTGTCGAGCCGGCAACCCGCAAGCTGCTCGAGCAGTCGGCGCTATCATGCGCACAAACTACGACCCGGATATTCCGTGTCATCGAGTTATTCGATCAGACGGAACCGCCGGTGGGTATAATCGAGGTGCAGATAAAAAACGAGAGATCCTTGCTCAAGAATCCCTCTAGAGATCTTTGATCAAAAAGTTTTAGAAAATTTTGACACAGCGCTTTGATACGCTAGTATAAGCTACATATGACACTTACGTCTGAAGAAATACGCAAGCGTTTCTTACATTTTTTTGAAAAGCGAGGGCACGCAATTCTCCCATCGGTATCACTTGTGCCCGAAAACGATCCGTCGGCTTTATTCACAACTGCCGGTGTACAGCCTCTTGTGCCGTACATCCTGCAAGGCTCACACCCACAAGGCAGACGACTTGCGAGTGTACAGAAATGCGTACGAACCACCGATATTGATGAGGTTGGCGACAAAACACACGCAACTTTTTTTGAGATGCTTGGCAACTGGTCTATCGGTGATTATTTCAAAGAGGACGCTATTGCGTGGAGCTATGAACTTTTAACCAATGCCGATGAAGGATTCGGACTCGACCCAAAGCGACTGTACGTGACGGTCTACGAAGGCGACGACGAATCACCTAGGGACACTGAATCTGTAGAATTCTGGAAGAAAGCGGGAGTTCCGGAAGATCGCATTTATTTTTTAGGTGAGAGTAATTTCTGGAGTGCCGGCGAGAACGGTCCGTGTGGACCAAGTACCGAAATGTTCTACGATCTCACACAGGAGGGTTTAGGGGACCTGACTCCAGAGGAATTTAAAAAAGCAGACAACGATCAGCAGGTTGTTGAGATATGGAACGATGTTTTCATGGAGTATCGAAAAGAGAACGGAAGAGTCGTTGAAAAACTTCCACAGAAGAATGTAGACACCGGATCAGGATTAGAACGCCTCATGGCGGTTTTACAGAATAAAGAAAGTATTTTTGAAACAGATGTGTTTAGGGATCTAATGCAAGCAGCAGGAGACCTCTCTCAAGACCCGCGAGCACAGCGAATTATAGCGGATCATATAAGAAGCGCCACATTTCTTATTGGCGACGGTGTACTTCCATCAAACACAGATGCCGGATACATACTTCGCCGTCTATTGCGACGAGCCATCGTTAAAACAACAGCAAAGAACCTTTCAGCTGAAGAGGTATCAGACCTTGTAGGCGCCGTTACTAAGGTTTACAAAAGTTCTTATCCTGAACTTACTGAGAAACAAGGTAACATTGAACAGGTTATCAAGGATGAAGCTGCCAAGTTTGAGAAAACACTCCAACAAGGCCTTAAAAAATTAGAGAAGATCGAAGGTGACATTTCCGGGCAGGATGCATTTCTGCTCTTTGCCACCTACGGCTTCCCGATTGAAATGACGGCTGAACTTGCACAGGAGCGAGGCATTTCTATTGACAGAGAAGGATTTGAAAAGGAACTTTTAGAACACCAGGAAAAATCCCGAACCGCGTCAGCAGGGAAATTTAGAGGCGGACTTGGTGGTGGGGGTGAGATGGAAGTTAAGTATCACACTGCAACCCATCTTCTCAATGCAGCACTTCAGCGAGTTCTTGGTGAGCACGTGCAACAAAAGGGATCGAACATCACCGAAGAAAGACTTCGTTTCGACTTCTCACATAGCGAAAAACTTACTGACGAACAAAAACAGCATGTTGAGAAACTTATAAATACTTGGATACAAGAGGATCTGCCGGTCACCTGCAAGGAAACAACCGTAGAAGAAGCAAAGGCGGAAGGCGCCCAAGGAGTATTTGAAAGTAAATACGGCGATAAAGTTACTGTGTATTCAGTAGGAGATGGAGAGACAGTCGCCAGCAAAGAAATTTGTGGCGGACCACATGTTAATCGAACCGGAGAGTTAACCGGCACTTTTCGAATCAAAAAAGAAGAATCAGCTTCAGCTGGTGTGCGCCGCATCAAAGCAGTACTCGAATAACCACTCCGGCTCCTACACTCGACTACTGGGCGTGTATTGATCAATGGTCTTTATGCACACCTAGATAGCACATTACGCATGTTGTATACTAAATACTGTATACACATTACGTTTTCATGTTCTCCTTTTTTTCAAAAAACGATACGCAGACACATTTTCTAATCGAGTGCGGTAGCGGAAGTGCTGCGTGCGCTCTTATTGTTACTGACGCAGACCGGAAACCGAAGATCGTGTACCAAAAACGCATTCCTTTTGAAACGCAGGAGAACAAAGACCATCGGGGGACAGTATCTTCACTTACTAAAACACTCGCTCAACTTTTAAAAGAAGTTCGCTCTACGGGCTTTGAAAAGCTTACCCGACTCGACGCACCGAGAAAACTCAGTGACATTACCGTTACATTTACAGCCCCTTGGTATGCTGTGCGCACCCCACACATAAGCCAGGATTATAAAGAAGAAAGGGTTATCACGGATGATTTCCTCACAGGTCTTAAAGAACAGGAGAAGCAAAAGATGGTTGTTAACGGAGCGTCGCTATTCTCTGATGAGTTTCAGAATGAATCTCCGATCATCGTCGAAAGCATTATTCTCCAGTCAAAATTGAACGGCTACACGACAGAGAATCCAGTCAATAAGAGAACTACTTCATTTGAGGCTCAACTTTACGTTAGTGCGGTCCAACAGTCAGTTTTAGACAAGATCGAATCTCTGATCGGCGAGACATTTGATATTTCTAATGTGTCATATCACACACTTCCACTGATCACATTCTTTGCGCTCCGTGATCTCTTCACCACAACTTCAAACGCACTCTTTGTTGATATCAGCGGAGAAGCTACAACTATATCTGCCGTTCATGACGGTTCAATTCGAGATGTTTTGTCTTTTACCAAGGGCACACACGGTCTAGTCCACCACGTTGCCGACACACTTCATATTGGTACCAAAGCAGCGGCTTCCGCACTGGCGATGCATGATCTTTCTGTGCTGAATCCATCGACTCACAGCAATATAAATGAGTATATTCAGAAGTACACTCATGAATGGTTTACAGATTTTTCAAATACAGTAGACACTATTAAAGAGAAACATCATGTAGGCAATCGGGTGGTCATTGTCGCCGGTGTGGGGTTGACGGATTATTTCCACGACCAACTTACAAAACAAAATGCTGGATCAGAAAATGCCAAACATCAGGTGATAGAGCTAAAAGCCGGGCAACTGGCCAGGCGACTTCGCTTTCCAAAGACATTTCAGCCGGACTCGTTTATCGCACTTGAAGCGATCGTGCTGGCAGACAATGAGCTTTGATACATTTCCTTCACTTCACAGATAAACATGATCCGCGTTATAATAAAAAAAATAAAGTAACCAACCTACTATGCCAAAAAAAGACATGCAAGACGTTGTGCCGCCCGAGAGACGCTCTATTCGAAATGTGCCGCTCCCGAAACACAAAGAGAAGGATGCTGAAACTCCCCACTATGGGTCAGGAACTACAGATGAAACATCTTCGGCACCAACACCGGGAACCCAACCTGAAAACGAGGGAGAGAAGTATGCCGTGAGACAGCCGATACGCTCTCGGCCACGGCGTCATGTTCCGATGTGGGGAATATGGTTGGTTACAATAATCTCCTTACTCGTCGTTGTATTTGCGGCGTCAACACTATTTACAAGCGCCAACATTATTGTTACCCCGAAGCAAGAGACCCACGAGGCCTCTCTTCCACTTTCAGCCGGACCAGATGGTGATATATCCTTTGAAACTGTGTCGATAAGTACAGATGCAAGCACGAAGGTCAGTATCAGTGGTACCGGCGAAGTATCTGAAGAAGCTGTTGGTGAACTTACTTTATACAATGAGTATACAACCAGTGAGTTTCCACTAATGGTTAATACCCGATTTGAATCATCTGACGGAAACATCTACCACATAACTGAGGCTGTTCGAATACCGGGCATGACCGAGAACGAGGAAGACACACTTCCCGGACAGATAACCGTTCGAGTGAGAGCAAGTGAGCCGGGAGAAGAATACAACCTTACAGAGGGAGAACTTACCGTGCCGGGGCTTGTTGGGGATCCGAGCTATGAAGACGTCTACGCAATGGTGTCAAGTCCGATCACCGGTGGTTTTGTTGGAGAGCGCGGAATCGTAAATGACGATGATAAAAATCGTGCCGAAGATGAGCTCAGAGTTCTATTAGAAGAGGAGGCGACCGCAAGCATACAGAGCCAGATCCCGGATCGGTTCATACTGTATCCTGAAACAATTACCATAAGCTTTGGCCCAACTCAGCAGAAGTCTACTGATGGAGGTGAAGCGACGCTGGAACAGGAGGCCACTGTACGAGCAGTTATGTTCCCACGAGAAGAGCTTGAGCAATTCCTAGCCGAAACACTGCTATCAGACGAAGAGGATCCATCAGCTATTCATGTAAATAATCTTAACGATCTATCATTCACTCCAAACAATAATTACAGTCCGCAGCAATCAACAGTTAACGGCACGCTTTCGGGAAGTGCGGTCTTTGTATGGAACATTGACGAAGACGCTATAAAGGATAGTATAAGCGGACGGGATAAAGGCAGGCTAAAAAGTGCCCTGTCACGGTTCAGCGAGATCGAAGAAGCTAGTGCCTCAGTACAGCCTTTCTGGCTCATGTCGTTTCCAAGCGACCACGATGACATAACGATCTCTATCCAATTAGATAGTGAAGTTGTCAACGAAGAGGACACCGAACCGACCCCTGAATCGTAGGGTTCAATGAGAAACTGACGAAAAAATTTGACAGGGAAAGTGAAAGTTTGTTAGTATAGCGCTCATCCCTTACAGGAGGTAAGGCACATGTGATGGCAAAAAATGCACAGCAAAAAGAAGAAGTAACTGGTCTCGTGACCGAAGCTCTACCCAACGCAATGTTTCGTGTTGAACGCGATGACACGAAAGAAGAGATGCTTGCATTTCTAGCGGGAAAGATGCGACTGTATCGTATCAAGGTATTGATCGGTGATAAAGTAAAAATGCAGCTTGATCCGTATGGCGGAAAAGCACGCATTACGCAACGACTGTAGTATCAGGTATTCTAGAGAACAAGATGCCGGAATAACCGGCATTCATAATTCTCTTAGTACCCAACACCACGTTATGAGAATCCTCGGTATAACCATTCCAGACAATAAGCGACTCGAGATCGGTTTGACCGCGCTTTACGGCGTTGGTTATTCTCGTGCCAGCGATATTCTTGAAAACGCAGGCATCGAGCCCGGTAAAAAGCCGACTGACCTGACTTCGGATCAAGAAAACAAGATCCGCGAACAGCTTGAGCAATTTACTCTGGAAGGTGACCTTAAGCGAGAAGTTGGCGGAAACATCAAGCGACTGAAGGATGTTCAGAGTTACCGCGGAGCGCGCCACACACACGGACTTCCATCACGCGGCCAACGGACAAAGACCAACTCACGCACACGTCGAGGAAACGTACGAAAAACCATGGGTACCGGACGACGAGCCGCAGAGAAGAAATAGATCGAGATTCTAGACTTTAGGCGCTAGCTTCTACTAACTCCTTAAGCCTAGTATCTAGATCATAGTAACCAGATATATGGGAAAGAAAAGAATCGCACAAAAATCAGGAGACGGAAAAAACAAAAAAGCCAAAGCTGGTGGTGTTCAAGCTCCACGCAAAAAGCTGGATGTCGGCCGCTTGCATGTTGAAGCAACGTACAACAACACAAAAGTTCACCTAAGCGATACAAAAGGCAATGTGATCTGCTGGTCATCATCTGGATCACTCGGTTTTAACGGAGCCCGCAAGGGAACACCGTATGCTGCAGCAAAAGTAGGCGAACAGATCGGTGAGATCGCCCGTCAAATGGGCGTAAAAGACGTAAATGTGGCCATCACAGGCGTTGGTTCAGGTCGAGAATCAGCGGTGCGCGGTTTTGTTTCAAAGGGCATTAATTTGTTAGGGATCGAAGATCTTACACCGGTACCGCACAATGGTCCGCGCCCGCCGAAAGCACGGAGAGTTTAATTACACCTTCTAGGTTTTGAGTTTTAGGCGAATAGAGAAACACCTCACACCTAAAGCTTAGTACCTAGATCCTAGCAACCAAGTCAATATGAAAATTGGACCAAAATATAAGATCGCACGGCGACTCGGAGCAGCTGTGTTCGACAAGACACAGACACAGAAATACGACCTTGCGCTTCAAAAAAAGGGGCAGCAACGTCGTACCGGAAGACGACCAAAACAATTGTCTCAGTATGGTGTTCAGCTGCGAGAGAAGCAGAAGGCTCGTTACTCCTACCTTGTGCCTGAAAAGCAGTTTGCAAACTATGTAAAAGCAGCCATGAGCACGAACGCCGGCACGCCGGCAGACCAACTCTACCAGCGCCTCGAGATGCGCTTAGACAACGTAGCGCACCGTCTTGGTCTTGCTCCGACCAAAACAGCGGCTCGCCAGCTCGTGAGTCACGGCCATGTACACGTGAACGGTCGACGAAACAACATCGCGTCGCACGGTGTATCCGTCGGTGACGTAATATCAATACGAGAGCAGAGCAAGAACACGAAATTATTTGATAACCTCAAAGAAAGATTAGAGAATTATAACCCGCCAGCATGGCTTTCATTTGATGAAAATTCACTTACCGGGAAAGTGGAAGGGAGACCGCAACTAAAAGGCGCCGACCTTCTGTTCGATATCCAAGCAATCCTTGAGTTTTATAGCCGTTAATCGTTATCTATTATTTAGCAGTGCTTATGTCAGATCAAACTATCGTTTTACCTTCGAAGCCAAAGACCGTATCTGAAGACAACATCTTCGGGCAATACGAGATCAATGGACTCTACCCCGGCTACGGCCACACCCTCGGAAACTCACTTCGACGGATCATACTTTCATCATTGCCAGGCACGTCTATTACCACCGTTAAGATCGACGGCGTAAACAATGAATTTTCTTCCGTTGAAGGAATACGTGAAGATGTTATTACAGTTCTCCTGAACCTGAAGAATATTCGTATTCAGATGGATACAGATGAGCCACAAACACTCAAACTTAGAGCTAAAGGCGACAAGACAGTTACCGCCGGTGACATTGAAACAACCGGTCAAACAACTATCACTAACCCTGAGCTTGAGATCGCTCACCTGACCGGCAAGAACGCCTCACTCGACATGGAAATGGTTGTTGAGCGGGGGCTTGGATACGTAGCAAAGGAGGAATTTGAAGGCAATGACCGTGAGATCGGTGTAATTAAACTCGACGCGGTTTTCACACCGATCAAGCGCGTACGCTATGAAGTTGAAGATATGCGTGTCGGGGACAGAACTGACTACAACCGACTTCGTCTCTTTATTGAAACCGACGGTACGATCGAGCCGCGCGAGGCTCTCGATCGCTCGATCGCTACAATGATCCAGCAGATGCAGGCCTTGACCGGCGAAAACGGATCAGACGAGCCTCAAGAAGCAACTCTTGAATACACACCCTCTGAATCATCAGGTGAAACAGCTTCTGAGATAGAACAAGACGAATCAGGCGAGGACGAAACAGAGTTCTTGAAAACCCGCATCGACGATCTAAACCTTTCACAGCGCACCCTCAACGCACTTGCTGAAGCAAACATACGAACGGTTGGCGGACTTGCGCGAAAGCGTGAAGCTGACATACAGGACATCGACGGCATCGGCGACAAGGGGATTCAGGAGATCAAGGATCTTTTAAGCACTAAGGGCATTGAACTGAAAGAGTAATCATAGTACATTATGCGCTAACCCGTAGCGTCTAATTATTTAACGACCCACGACATGAGACACCACAAAACACATCGAACTCTTGGACGAGTTTCACGACAACGCAAAGCTTTGCTGTGCTCTCTTGCTCGATCACTGGTTTTACACGACCGAATCCAAACAACTGAAGCAAAGGCGAAAGAACTTCGTCCATTTGCAGAGAAACTCCTCACCGAGGCAAAGAAGAACACCCAGGCATCGATTCGCCGAGTTGAGAACAAGATCGGACCGGATGCGCGTGTAAAGCTTTGTGGCGAGCTCGCGTCTCGCTATCAAGAGAGAGAAGGGGGTTATACGCGGATCGTGAAGCTTCCATACCGAAAGTCAGACTCGGCCAGCCTTGCAATCATTGAGTTCGTCGAGTAGGATACCCACTATCGTTATGCAAGAACATACTATAAATGCACAGAACAGATCACTCGGCCGAGTTGCAAGCGAGGCGGCTAAAATTCTCATGGGGAAGCATGAGCCGTCTTTTGAGCGACACGAGATAGCCCAGGTAACTGTACGAATCCAGAACGCTGCAAAAGCAGATATTTCTTCAAAGAAGATGGATGAAAAAGTATACATGAGTTATTCAGGATATCCCGGAGGTCGTACAGACCGTACCCGACGCAAAGTTATCGAACAAAAAGGATACGGTGATGTTTTTCGCCGAGCGGTTTACGGCATGTTGCCGGCCAACAAGCTTCGCAAGCAAATAATGAAGAATCTCGTCATCGAAGAGTAATATTTTCTATAATATACACGCTACTTATATGCCATCAAAAGCAACAGCTAAAGACGCCTACTACGAAGCCGTTGGTCGCCGAAAGACATCGGTCGCCCGTGTTCGTTTGTACCCAAACCATCCGGGCAAGGAATTTACCGTAAATACTCGGGATAAAAAAGATTATTTTCCTACACCTGAACTCGACCAAGTCGTCACCCAGGCACTTACCGAAACTGATCTTGCTGACACTTTTGCCGTAAGTGTTATTGTAAGCGGTGGAGGTATTCACTCACAGGCGGAAGCAGTACGACACGGTATTGCTCGAGCACTTGAGGAATACGATGAAGAGCTTCGTACCACTTTGAAAAAAGCCGGATACTTCAAGCGAGATCCGCGCACCAAAGAACGTAAGAAGTTCGGTCTCAAGAAAGCACGCAAGGCCCCGCAGTGGAGCAAACGATAGTTTGCGAGACTGTCTGTGGAAGGGTCGGAAACCGGTAGGTTTCCGTGAAGGAGAGCAGTGAGTGTAACGAGCGTTGAGAACCGTGGGTTCTCAAAAGAGCGCCTCGCGCTCTGCAATGGTCAAAACGATAATTATTTTTACGATCACACCATCAAAACCCTCGGGGCCACCACGAGGGTTTTGTTTTACCCAATTTTTAGGTATCATAGTCTCACCTTATGAGCACACACAAGAAACATCATTCAGAAGATAGCGCAGACCTTGATACGCAAATGGATAGTGAGGCGTTTGATGAAGATATCGAACCGATCCTCGACGATGAAGGAGACGCCGGGCAAGCAAAGAAAGACAAGACAGCCAAACTTAAAGAAAAGCTAAAGCATTGTGAGAAAGAAAAGCAGCAGTATCTTGATTCATGGCAACGCGAGAAAGCTGAATTTCTCAATGCCCGAAAGCGCGATGAGGAAGCCAAGAAACAGGCGGTCAATTTTGCCCGCGAGGATGTGATCATCTCGCTTTTACCGGTGCTCGATAGTTTTGAAATGGCTTTTGCAGACACAAAAGCCTACAACGATACACCGGAGCAGTGGCGCATCGGTGTAGAACAGATCCACGCGCAACTCCTTACCGCGCTCGAGTCACACAACGTAAAGCAGATAAGCCCGGAAGGTCAACCGTTTGACCCTGCATACCATGAAGCCGTGGACCAAACACTTGTACACGAGAAAGAAAAAGACAATACGATAGTAGAAGTGGTTCAAAAAGGCTATTCAATGAACGACCGAGTTATTCGGTCTGCCAAAGTAAAAGTTGGGGCTCATACAGATACCTCGAGCGAAAAAAGAGACGAAGCATAATTTGCAAATGGCTTGACAGCGTGTTATAGTATTAAAGATACATACAAGATACCATTATAGCTAACAACCTTTAACAACATTCACATACTATGGGAAAGATACTTGGAATCGATCTTGGAACAACAAACTCAGCCATGGCCATTATGGAGGCCGGCGAACCGAAGATCATTGAGAATGCCGAGGGCAATCGAACAACTCCATCGATAGTAGCGATATCTAAAGGAGGCGAACGGCTTGTGGGACAGCTAGCAAAACGCCAGGCGGTCACTAATCCGGAAAACACTGTTTTCGGTATCAAGCGATTTATCGGACACGACTTCGATGATACTGCGGTACAGCGAGATAAAGATATTGTTCCGTACACTATTGAGAAATCCGGCCAGGGAGGCGTTGAGATCACCCTGGGAGGCAAGAAATACCGACCTGAAGAGATCTCCGCAATGATCCTTCAGAAAATGAAGACGGATGCGGAAGCAAAACTTGGCGAGACCATCACGGAGGCAGTAATTACCGTTCCTGCGTACTTTAACGACTCACAACGCAAGGCGACCAAGGACGCCGGAAAGATCGCCGGGCTTGACGTAAAGCGTATTATAAACGAACCGACCGCAGCTGCGCTCTCGTACGGTTTTAATGAGAAGAAGGATCAGAAAATAGCAGTCTTTGACTTTGGAGGCGGAACGTTCGACATGTCTATCCTGGAAGTAGGAGATGAGGTGGTTGAAGTAAAAGCCACCGAAGGAGACAGCCACCTAGGTGGTAAGGATATTGACCAACGGATAATCGATCACCTGGTCAACGAGTTCAAAAAAGAAAGCGGGATCGATATTAGCAAGGACAAACTTGCTCTCCAGCGACTTGATGAGTCTGCCGAAAAAGCTAAGATTGAACTCTCATCTACACAGGAATCAGAAGTCAATATTCCGTTCATTACCTCAGATGCCGACGGCCCAAAGCACCTGATGATCAAATTAACTCGATCTAAACTCGAAGAGCTTGCTCAAGAATTTATTGACCGAGCAATGACCATTACTGAAAACTCACTCAAGAGTTCAAAATTCTCAAAAGATGATATAGACGAAGTTGTTCTGGTCGGCGGACAAACACGAATGCCGAAGATCCAGGAGCGCGTTAAGGAATTCTTTGGTAAAGAGCCAAATAAGACCATCAACCCGGACGAGGTTGTGGCACTCGGCGCGGCTATTCAGGGCGGTATTATCGGTGGTGATGTTAAAGACGTCCTGTTGCTCGATGTAACACCGCTCACGCTCGGTATAGAGACCATGGGGGGTGTATCAACGCCGTTGATCGAGCGTAACTCGACCATCCCAACTCAGCAAACGCAGACATTCTCTACGGCTGCAGATAACCAGCCATCTGTAGAGATCCATGTTCTTCAAGGCGAACGCCCGATGGCGGCAGACAACAAATCACTGGGTCGCTTTATTCTCGACGGTATCCCTCCGGCACCGCGAGGCACTCCTCAGATCGAAGTATCCTTTGATGTTGACGCAAACGGCATACTGAACGTAACCGCCAAAGACAAGGCAAGCGGGAAAGAGCAGTCTATCCGGATCGAGGCAACTTCCGGTCTCTCAGAGGAGGATATTCAAAAAATGCAGAAAGAAGCCGAGGAACACGCTGACGAAGACAAGAAACGCAAAGAGGCTGTCGAAGCACGCAATATTGCTGAGCAACTGATCTATACGGCTGAAAAATCACTTAGTGAACACAAAGACAAGGTACCAGGGGACGTACAGAAATCTATTCAAGAAAAGATAGACGCAGCCAAAGCAGCGCGTGACAAGGAAGACAACGACGCAGCAGTGATCCAACAGGCCACCGAGGAACTCTCGGCTGAGCTCCAGAAGATCGGCCAGCATGTCCAACAAGAATCTGCAAACGCAGAGGCGCAAAGCCAGCCAAAAGCAGACAGCGATCAATCAAAAACCGATGAGAATGTTCGCGACGCCGAGTACGAAGAAAACGCCGACGAGAATAAGAGTGAAGATAATGATTCGAACGAAGAATCAAAAGGAGAGAGTGAACAAAAAGACAAATAACTCATCTCAATTTTATTGCCTCATTTATTGTTAAAAAACCGCCAACCCGATACGACGGGGTGGCGGTTTTTGTTTTGCCCGTCCTAAAAAAGAGGACGGGTGGCGTGCGATCAATTCAGCGAGCTCTCCCTGGGGCTTTGAAATTCGATCTCACTTGCAGGGAGTTTTCGAACAACGTGCGCGCAGGTGTCTCCACAGAAGCACGGATTCAAAACGCGACGGTGAAATTCTCTACCGATCCCGAGTGTGAGCTCAACATGATAGCGAGCTCCACCAGGCAATTCGACACACTCAATTGAGGTCATCGCAAACCAACGATTTTGCCTATTTCCACGGCATGATCTAAACATGCTGATCTCCTCAACACAAGGAATGAAACAATGAGGAACGCCTTATATTTTATACGTTACATTGAGTATCAGCGCAAGTTTCAGGACTTGAGTTACAACGTTTTTCGTAGTACCATTGGTCTGTATTAAACGGCGCCACCTCCTTATACGCCACTCTATAAATTCGCATACGCTACATAAGCTATCTATGGCAGAAAAAAATTATTACCAAATACTCGGTGTCGAGAAAAAAGCCTCAAAGGATGAGATAAAAAAGGCTTTTCGAAAGTTGGCTCAAAAATACCATCCGGACAAGAAAGGTGGGGATGAGAAAAAATTTAAGGAAATAAACGAAGCATACAACATCCTTGCCGATGATAAAAAACGTGCTGAATACGATTCATACGGCCGGGTGTTTAGCGGTAGCGGTGGTGGCGGAGCCAGTCAAGGTGGTGGATTTGGCGGCTTCGATTTTAGTGACTTCGCACAGCAATTTGGTGGCGCTCAGGGCGGCCAAGGTTTCGAGGAGTATGATCTCGGTGACATATTTGGTGAGTTTTTCGGAGGTGGCGCTCGACGCGGACGCACTCGTCGTGGGAACGACATCGCTATTGATGTAGAACTTGATTTCAGTGAATCTGTTTTTGGCACAACACGAACTGTCCAACTCAAGAAAACGTCAAACTGTGAAAACTGTCAGGGTACCGGCGCAGAGGCGGGAAGCGGTACCGAAACCTGCTCAACGTGTAACGGGAAAGGACAGGTTCAGGAAGTTAAACGCTCTTTCATGGGTACGTTCCAGACAAACCGAACATGCGAGATTTGTCGTGGTAGCGGTCAGGTCCCAAAAACAAAATGCAAAAGCTGTTCCGGAGAAGGAGTTACCCGGAAAGAAGAAAAGGTAAGCATTACAATTCCTGCAGGCATAGAAGACGGTCAGATGATCCGCATGACCGGCGGCGGGGAAGCAGTTGCCGGCGGACAGCCGGGTGATCTTTACATTAAAGTACATGTCCGAGCTCATTCCACATTTACAAAGCAAGGTCGTGATCTTTATATGCCGCTCAGTGTTAAACTTTCTGACGCTCTTCTTGGTGCAACCTACCGGATCGATACACTAGACGGCACAATTGATCTAAAAATACCTCAAGGGGTAACACATGGTGAATTGCTACGTATCAAAGGCAAAGGAGTGCCGGTAGGAAACAACCCTTCCGCTTCGGCGAGCAAGCGTGGTGATATTCTGGTCAAAGTACAGATACAGCTTCCACAAAAGCTTTCTCGGGAAGCAAAGAAAGCTGTTGAAAAACTAAAAGAAGAAGGGATTTGAGACTCATTGAATTATCTAACTACTGATGAGCGGTATCCACACGCCACTTAATGCAGAGCGTGTATAATTAATACATGGCTCCGGTTACAAATGTTATAGGAGATGTTATCGATAGAATAACGTCATTTCCCACAGACATTATCGTCATTGCGGTAATGATCATCGTTCTTTTTATCGGCGCTTTATATGTCGGTCAAAGAAAGTTCACAACAGCTATCATAGCCTTGTATCCGGCAATAGTTGCTTATTCATTTCTACCACCCTCACTGGTGAACATGGTTACAGACACTGATCCATCCTGGATCAGCTACAGTAGTCAGCTAGGGATATTTGCGGCGCTCTCGATCTTGTCGTTCATTGTTATCAAAAAATATATCAAGAAGCGATCAATTGAGTCCGGAAAGCGAGACACCGTATTTTCATTTCTCCAAGCATTAGCGGCGTCTGCCACTATACTTGCCATTGTTGTGGTCCTTGTTCCGATCGCTCCGGTATACCAACTCTCGTCACTGGTCACAGACCTTATAACAGAGACGACCATTGTCGCCTGGATGATCGCTCCGCTGGCAGTACTGTATCTATTTTCGCGTGATTAATTAACACCTTGTATCTTAGAGACACAACTTCGTACACCCGCAATTATGTCAGATAAAGCCTCACAGGAATCAAACTCACCGATCTCCGACCTTCTATCGCGTATTTTCCAGTTTCGTCTTACGATCATTGCGGAGACAATGACCTTATTCATCCTTTTGGTCATCATTAGTCAGACGCTTTTTCTCGAACACGTTGAAGATGTTATTCTCACGATCATTGTTTTTTCTTTCGCTTCATTTGTTGGTGCCTTTTTGGTTTACAGTGTTCGCGCACTAGACACCCAGCGAGATGAGAGTGTAAAGCTTGCTGAATATCTTCGAAACGCCAACATCCAGTTGCGTCAGATCGATAAAATGAAATCAGAATTTGTCTACTTGGCCACACACCAGATCCGGACACCACTCACATCTATACGAGGATATCTTTCAATGATACTAGAAGGCGACTACGGTCGAGTACCGGAACGCCTTGAATCACCTATACACATGGCTTTTGTCTCAAGTAAAGAGATGGTGGACACCATAGAGTATTTCTTAAATGTTACCCGTATCGAACGCGGTCAACTTGATTACGATATGGAACTATTCGATATGAGAAGACTTGTTGAATCTACCGCAAATCAAATGAGGCCGATCATTGAACGAGCGGGTCTCAACATGCACCTCGATATAGACGAGCACAATGACTACACAGTCAAGGGTGACGCTGACAAACTTCGCCAGGTAATAACCAATCTGATCGACAACGGCATTCAATACACAAAAGAAGGGTCGGTCAGTATCCATCTTTGGAAATACGACGAAAAAGTACGCATTGAAGTAAAGGACACCGGCGTAGGGCTGAGCAAGAAGGACAAGGAACACGTCTTCATGAAGTTCGGGCGAGCGGATGATGCGGAAAAATATAACGTATTCGGTGTCGGACTCGGTCTCTATATTTCAAAACGGGTCATTAGCGATCACGAAGGGACCCTTCTCGCGTCCTCGCTTGGTCGGGGAAAAGGGACAACCTTTGTTGTAGAGCTTAAAGCTATTTCAACAAAGCAGGAGCATCCTAAGGAGAATAAAGAAAACCGGGAAATGAGTAAGATATGATCAGACTATGAGGCATCTTTATCGAACACGAATAGATGATGAGATCCTGGCAGAATTCTTACCCCCTTCAACTCCTCAAAAACGAACAGAGGAACGAACACGAGTATTGATCCTCGCTCAAGGGATCCCAAGTATTCCGTACAAAGATGATGTTATACAGTACTGGTCAGAGCAAGGATATTTTGTTGTATTTCCACGCTACCGTGGCACCTGGGAGAGCCGAGGATCGTTTTTAAAAGAATCACCGACCAAAGATGTCACCGACACAGTTAACGCCGTTTTTCACCCCCTACGAGATATTTATTCCGGCGAAGAGTTCACTATTGTGCCGGACGCGGTATATGTTCTCGGTTCAAGTTTCGGCGGGCCGGCCGCATTGTTCAGCTCTTCTGATCCGCGTGTCACTAAAGTGATCGGCCTCTCGTCGGTTATTGATTGGCGAATACCGACTCCTGCGGAAAGTAACGATGCTCTCAAACAATTTATCACTGAAGGATTTGGTCCGACGTATCGTTTTGACGATACAGACTGGGCTAAACTGGAAGAAGATACACATTTTTATAACCCGATCACTATGCAGGACAGGATCGATCCTGAGAAAGTATTACTGATCCATGCTGAGGACGATCCATTTTGCCCTGCACAAGCACTCAAAACATTTGCAAAAGAAACAGGAGTAACAACAGAGCTCTACGCGCAAGGAGGTCACTTGGGGATATCTGACACATGCACTCTAGAGATACGTACCCGAATCAAAGCATGGTTCCAATAAAAATTCCGCAATTCAACGCGTGACATATTTTTCTTTCCACTAAGCGGATAGTTTGCTAGTATTTGACCTATGTCTACAGACTCTAAAAAAATCCTTGTCTCCGGAGTGAAGCCGACCGCACGACCGCATGTCGGTAACTACCTTGGCGCAATGAAGCAATTTGTCGATATGCAAAACGAGTATGACACCCGCATTTTCATTGCTGACTATCATGCACTGACAACTATTCGTGACGCAGAAACGCTTCGTGAGATGAGTTTTAACATCGCTGTCGACTATCTTGCTATCGGTCTTGACCCGAAGACAACACGTATTTATAAACAGTCCGATATACCAAGCCACACTGAACTGGCAGTTATACTTTCAAACATAGTTCCAGCCTCGTACCTGACCCGTGCTCACGCATATAAAGACGCTGAGCAGAAAGGCAAGGAGATTAATGCCGGCACACTTTACTATCCGATCCTCATGGCCGCGGATATCATTATGTATGACGCAGACGTGGTTCCGGTCGGCTCTGACCAAAAACAGCACGTTGAGTATGCCCGCGACTTCGCCGAAAAATTTAACACTGTCTATGGTGATACCTTTCGTATTCCTGAACCGTATATTCTCGAGGAAACAAAAACCGTGCCCGGTACTGACGGACGAAAAATGAGTAAAAGCTATAACAACTATATAGGACTTTTCGCCAGTGACGAGGAAATAGAGAAAGGGATAATGAGTATACCAACTGATTCTCAGCCGCTCGAGAGCCCCAAGACAAACTACGAGAATGATACGCTCTATCAGCTTCATACTCACTTTACGACCGGTTCCGAGCTCGACAAGGTGAACGAGGGCTACCGGGAAGGCGGGCTTGGCTATAAAGAATCCAAAGAGATACTTATTAAAAGCCTCAAGGAATTCATCGACCCGCTTCGCCGGAAACGAGAGGTTGTCGCGAACGATACAGACCATGTCTTCTCCGTACTTGACGAAGGGGCACGAGCTGCACAAGGAGAAGCGACTGAGAAGATGAACGAAGTACGCACAAAGATCGGTCTTACTTCTTGATCAAGAACAAACTATTTAGTAATACTCATTTATGGAAAATCGAATTTACATACAAGATCTACACGAACATATCGGCTCAGAAGTAACTCTGGCTGGATGGGTTGATGTACGCCGAGACCACGGGAAGCTTATTTTCATAGACCTACGTGACGCAACCGGAAAAGTACAGATGGTCGCCTTACCTAAGAACAAAGCTGCTCACGTGGCCGCAAGCGCAGTGCGTCCGGAGTGGGTCATCAAGGTTGTAGGGGAAGTAAAGGAACGCCCGGAAAAGATGGTTAATCCGGATCTGCCAAACGGCGATCTTGAGTTTGTCGTTACCGAGATGGAGGTGCTTGCTGAGGCGCAGTCACTGCCGTTTGATCTCGATAGCGATCTGAACCTCGATACACTGCTTGATTATCGACCGCTCACGCTCCGAAGAAGTCGTGAACACGCTATTTTCAAGGTTCAATCTGCTATCGTCAACGCCTATCGAACTTTTTTAAACAATGAAGGCTTTACTGAGTTCCAGTCACCTAAGATCATCGGGGCTGATGCCGAAGGGAGCGGTGAAGTATTTGAGGTTAAATATCTTTACGATCGCATTGCTCACTTAGCGACTTCGCCCCAGCTTTACAAACAAATGCTCGTTGGTGTCTTTGAGCGGGTATTCACTGTCGGGAATGTTTTTCGCTCAGAAAAACACGCGACGTCGCGCCACTTGAATGAATATACCTCGCTCGACATGGAGATGGGGTTCATCACTGATCATACTGACATTATGAAAGTTGAAACGAACCTTCTTCGTTCTGTGTGCGAACATTTACGTAACACCTGCGAGAAGGAGTTTTCCTTGTGTGGCTCCGAGATCCCTACTGTCCCTGAGAATATTCCAAGCATGAAGCTCCGAGAGGCTCAAGAGCTTATATACAAAGAAACCGGGAAAGATGTCAGGGAAGAGCCGGACCTTGAACCCGAAGATGAACGGTGGATGTGTGAATGGTCCAAACGCGAACATGATTCAGATTTTATGTTCATAACTCACTACCCGGTCTCGAAGCGACCATTCTATACCTATGAAGATGAACAAGATCCGGGCTTTACGAAAAGTTTCGATCTTTTATTCCGTGGCGTAGAAATAACCACCGGCGGGCAACGTCGCCACCTCTATGAGAGCATAGTAGAAGGAGCACGGCTGAAAAACCTGGATCCTGAGAACTTTGAATTTTATCTACAGGCATTCAAATACGGTATGCCGCCTCATGGGGGGTGGGGAATGGGGCTCGAACGGCTTACCGCACGATTTCTGAACATTCCAAACGTAAAAGAAGCAACCTTGTTCCCGCGAGATATTAATCGTATCGATACACGATTATCATCGGATGAGGAAGAGGGTTCAAGCGAAGCACCCGAAGAAAATATCAAAAATAATGCATCCTAAACCCGGTATTTATAAGCATTTTAAAGGCGATAAATATCGCGTGATTGGTGTTTGCAAACACAGCGAGACCCTTGAAGAACTAGTGATGTATGAAGCGCTGTACGACAACCCGGAGTCGAAACTTTGGGTTCGACCGCTTGGTATCTTTATGGAGACAATAGAGAGAGGAGATACAAAAACACCGCGGTTTCAATTTTTGAAAGACTAAATACGTATTTATGGAACTTATTTACATTATACTGGCGGCTATCGTAGGTGGTGGAGTCATGTATACGGCAATTTCACGTATCCGGTGCAAAAACGAAGGATTCGAAAAGGAAGCGGGAAGTAGCGACTTGATCGCTACGCAATCGCTGGAAAAAGAAGAGAACCTTGCTCAGGTAATGCATCTGTTTGACACAAAAGACGAGATCGCCAACGACGATGTCGAGAATACGCTCGGCGTATCCGACGCCACTGCAAGCAGGTACTTATCCGAGCTTGAAGAACAGGGACAGGTAAAACAAATAGGAGAAACCGGTCACGCAGTGACCTACAAAAAGGTGATCTAGAAAGATATTTCAACGCCTCAACGCGTTGAGGCGTTGAAACGTAAGCACATCAAGAAATGAAAACTGTTCACCTGATGTAAAAAGCGACAAGGGTAAAACAAAAGCCGCCGGTTACACCGGTGGCTTTTGTTCAGTATAGCGCTCACTCAATTCAATATCGCTAGTGATGGCGCTGCTGATCTCCTGCATGTCCTCCCTGATGACTTCCTGTGGTCGTATCAAGTCGTTCCAAGATCTCACTTGCCTTACTCTGTCCACCAAGACCAAACGCCAGAGCAACAGCTAATACAAGACCGGCAAACAAGATCTCGATAAGTGACTCAGCGATACCAAGCTGTAAGAGGGCAGCGAGTGTTGCAAAGGTTATGACGGCGACCTTCGCTATTGTTCCCAGCAAAGCTGTATTTTTAACCGGTAATCGTGTTGCTGTTGCGCCGGAACTTATCAGGCGACCCAAGAAATTGCCGGCGATCATACCAACCGCAAGAATAATGATCGCTACAATAACGTTAGGAATGTAAAACAGGATCTCTCGCAAGAACGATGTCACTTCCTCCCAGCCCAGAATATCAGCTGCGGCGAGAAGAAAAACAATGATAAAGAACCACTTTACTACCTTACCGATCAGCCACGAGAACGTGAAGTTCAACTGAGAACGCCTCATCATATCAGTGAGTCCACTGCGCTCACTTAATTCATCGATCTTGGCGAGTGAGAGCAATTTTTGAGTTAGCGATCCCAGGAACGAAGCGATAATAAGACCCAGGATAAAAACGAACAAGGCACTCAGCACCTCGGGTAGGTAGTCGAGGAAGGTGAGCCAAACGTTGTTCAATGACTCAAGTATTTGATCAACGATCACGGTAAATTGGTTTTGCATAAATACGTATCTTAAATAATTAATAATGTATAACTCATTATGGTGATTTGACTCCCGGCACTATTAGTGGGGATACACAGTATTGAAGACACGCTATACCATTCTGCACATACACCCTAAAAATTAGAACACAAAGAAGAGGGGGATGGTCAAGTTACCGCTATAATACAGGGCTTCCAGGCATCCCCACGGGCGCTTTGGAGTAAAGTAAAATAAGTAAAGGAATACGTAATACCAAAGCAATACACCAGAGCAATACATACGGTCGACATGATCAATAAAAAACCCCTCGCATAGCAAGGGGTAGGACGGTGGGTGGCCAAAAGGCCGAAGGAAGAAACGTAGTGTGTAGTACTGCTTTTGATTATAACCAGTATTAAACCTTTTGCAAGTAGCAGGGTTGTGGATAAGTTCTTACGGTGCTGTTTGTATACGCCTCCTTTCGCCAACGTTAGCAATACTATATCAGCTCAATAACACATATCTATTCGCATCTAATAAACACTGATCTTCTGCTATACTACAAGCAATGTCCGACCTGCTGGCGAATAATCAAATAGACGACCAGGACGCTCAAATTAATGGAAAGAAGGGTTTCAAGGTCAAAACAGAGGCTTTTGAAGGGCCATTGGACCTACTGCTGTCTCTGATCCAGAAGCGCAAACTTTTCATTAGTGATATTTCACTTGCTCAGGTAACCGACGACTATTTGACTCACCTTCAAGAACTTGAGCAATTTCCGGTTGCCGATAGCGCTCAGTTCATTCTCACCTCATCAACCTTGGTTTTGATAAAGTCAAAATCGCTTTTACCGACTCTGGACCTTACCGACGAAGAGGAAGAGGACATCGAAGAGCTTGAGGAACGACTCAAGGCATACCAGAGAATACAGGATCTTTCGGTACACATACGCGACCTCTATGGTGAACAACTCATGGCGAGCGGGTGCTCACATCTTAATAAGACACCGGTTTTTTCACCAACTGACGAGATAACACCAGCCAACCTCAGCGAAGCAATGAGAAGTGTCCTGAGCAGACTTCCAAAGCAAGAGCAAATACCGCAGACACAGGTAAAGAAGGTGGTGAGTCTCAAAGAGACGATAGAACGGCTGAGTGAGCGTATTCAAAGGAGTTTACGGGGCCGATTCTCTGAATTCTCCGGCTATCATCGAGGCAAGGAACTGAGCATGGAAGAGCGGGTAACGGTAGTGGTGAGTTTTCTGGCTATGCTCGAATTAGTCAAAACCGGACTGGTTCAGGTGAGCCAGCGATCTCATTTTGATGAGATCGAAATGGAGCACAGTGATATTGGTATTCCTCGTTATAATTCGTTAGAATAGTTGAGCTTTGCATTATGAAAACTGAATCTCAGATAGAAAGCATATTGTTCGTCAAAGGGGAGCCGGTAAAGCACTCTACGCTGTGCGAGGTCCTTGATATCTCTACTGAAGAGCTGAGAAATGCTCTTGTAAAACTTGAGCAGAACCTTCAGATCGAAGGAAGTGAGCGGGGTATACGGCTTGTACAAACCACTGACACCGTAGAACTGGCAGCAGCACCTGAGGCACACGAGCTTGTTGAAACACTTAACAAAAAAGAGCTAACGAAACGACTTGGTCGAGCAGGCCTCGAGACCCTGACCATAGTACTGTACCAAGGGCCGGTAAGCCGCCGAGATATTGACTACATACGCGGGGTAAATTCCACTGCCATTTTACGCAACCTGACCATTCGCGGCCTTATCGAACGACGCGAATCAGAAGACGGTAAACAAGCGATCGTGTACCAACCGACCACTCAGCTTTTGCGCCATCTTGGTATATCGAGCACCAAGGAATTACCGGAACATGATGATATAGGAGATAAAGTAGAGCAATTTTACGAGACCAATGAGCCGGACGACGTTCAAGCCATTGAGCAAGATGAGGAGCAGAGCGACACTTCAGGTTCACCTGATGAAGAAAGGAGCGAAAGCCAACAACGTACCTCCTAACGCCTGGTACCCGATCCAACACCTAAATCATGAGATCATTACGATCATTTTTTCAAAAAATTAACCTACCGGAAGAAAACACCGGAATAAAAGCACTCAGTTATGGAGTGCTTGTTTTAGCAATGTCGGCTTTGATCCTTACCACAACACTCTGGAACCCTGAAACCAAAAGTGACGAGAGCAATAGTCAAACAGCCACTCAGGATGAAGTTATCCGGGAGACGGAGGAGAAACCTGATCCGTTCAAGGGAATCCGCCTTCAAGCTGAAGCAGCGTACGTACTTGATACAACAACGGGTGAAGTACTGTTCGAGAAGAATGCCACCAAACATTGGCCTCTTGCTTCTATCACAAAGGTTATGACCGCAATGACCGCCCTAGATCTTATCCCTGATCATACAGTAGTGACGGTTGACCAGAACGCGATGCTGATAGAAGGGGACAACGGACTGTACCGGGATGAGCAATGGTCACTTCAAGATCTGCTTGATTTTAGTTTAGTAACATCTTCAAACAGTGGATCCGGGGCGATCGCCTCTATTGCCGGGGCGATACATAACGGACCGGCCACAACGACTTTTGATGATAACGTCGCATTTTTTGTTTCCGCAATGAACCAAAAAGCCCGAGAAATAGGACTTGCTGACACTGAGTTTCATAATCCTCACGGACTGGACACCGATGAGGAAAACAGCGGATCATACAGCACTGCACGAGATACTGCGCTCATGATGGAATATGCTCTTGCCAACTATCCCGACCTTCTTGATTCAACTCGACGGCCATACATAACTCGCACATCACTAGCAGACATAACTCATGTGGTAAATAATACAAACAAGGTTGTAAACCGTATACCCGGTGTTATTGCCTCTAAAACCGGGTATACCGACCTATCAGGAGGTAACCTTGTGGTCGCGTTTGATGCAGGGCTTAACCACCCGATCATTGTTGTGGTGCTTGGTTCCGGCTATGATGAGCGATTCAGTGATGTGCTACAATTAGTAAACGCCTCTATTGACGCAACATCTGATATTACACAAACGGAGTAGGTCACTATTTTCAACATACACCGCCATGAAGGCTTCACGCTATAATCTCGTCTATGATCATCGATATCGTTAAAGTTATTCTCCCGGCAATTCTTGCGTTTTGGATCGGTATCGCGATCACGCCGTTTCTGACTGATTTTCTTTACAAGCACCAGATGTGGAAGAAGAGATCCGGGAAGAAGGACTCGAACGGCATTGCTACGAAGATATTCAACCAACTTCACAAGACACGTGAGGTGGGCACACCGAGATTAGGCGGTGTTGTTATTTGGGCATCGGCCACCATTACCATTGCAACTATCTGGTTGATGGCTTTCTTTGCCCCCAACGATCTGACCACCAAGCTAGACTTCCTCTCGCGGAGCCAAACCTGGGTACCGCTTGTAACACTGCTCGTGGGTGCGTTTGTTGGTCTTGTCGATGATCTCTTTGAGATAACCGGTGTTATTTCAAGAGTGTCGGGTGGACTTTCGCTTAAGGTACGTCTCGCGATCGTAACAACTGTCGGCGTGCTATGCGGCCTCTGGTTCTTTATGAAACTCGATGTGACCGCTATAGGACTGCCGTTCGTTGACGCGCTCCAGATCGGCTGGCTTATTGTTCCACTTTTTGCCATTGTCCTGATCGCCATCTACTCAGGTGGTGTCATAGACGGGATAGACGGTCTTGCCGGCGGTGTTTTTGCGTCTATGTTTGCCGCTTACGCAGGCATTGCGTTCTATCAACAACAGATCAATCTTGCCGCTTTCAGTGCAATGATGGTCGGTGCAATCCTAGCGTTCCTCTGGTTTAATATTCCACCCGCCCGTTTTTATATGTCTGAGACCGGCTCGATGGCTCTCACGATCACGCTTGGAGTCATCGCCTTCATGACCGACTCGCTTGGTGGGGGATACGGTCTTTTGGTGCTTCCGATCATCGGATTTCCGCTCGTGATGACCGTTCTCTCAAATATTATCCAGGTTACCTCAAAACGATTACGAGGAGGCAAAAAAGTATTCCTTGTTGCTCCGATTCACCATCATTTTGAAGCTATCGGCTGGCCCGCATACAAGGTCACGATGCGTTACTGGATCCTCGGTATCGTTGCCGCACTCTTAGGAATGATCTTAGCCCTCATTGGTTAGGTCTTCGCAAGATACAAGATCGAGCTGTTTCAGCGGCACGTACGCACAACTCGAAAAGTCACGCCTCGTACGTACACCATGACTACTCACAAACGCACATTTGACCGACCGTTTTTCATAGCCGCTCTCATTCTTGTTGTAGGCGGCTTTTTCATATTTATTTCTGCCTCACTAGGACTCCTTGCACAAGAGAGGGTTACTTTTTCTGATGTTGTATTAAAGCAGTTCCTTTTTGGTTTAGTTGGTGGAACCGGGGCAATGTTCATTGTGAGTCATATACACTACCGTAACTGGCGCGCGTATGCGTTCTATGTTTTTTGTGCGTCGATTATTCTGACGCTTCTTGTTTTTATACCTCAGATCAGTTTTGAGCATGGTGGCGCCCGGCGATGGCTTTCACTCGGGCCGTTCACACTTCAACCATCTGAGGTTCTTAAGATCGGATTCGTTATCTATTTTGCTGCTTGGCTTTCCGGTGTGCGAAAGCGTGTTCACACATATTTATACGGGCTTCTACCATTTCTTGTTTTACTTGTTATAACCGGAGCAATAGTACTCGGTCAGCGAGATACTGACACCTTTGCCATGATCGTGTTCGCGGGACTCGCTATGTACATGGTTGCCGGAGCGCGCTGGCGTCATATAGGTATTGTGATAGCAGCCGGACTAAGCGGGGCAGTGGTACTCGCATTATCACGACCATATATTATGGGTCGCATTCTTACGTTTCTTGATCCCACGCAGGATCCGCTTGGCGCCAGTTACCAGATCCGTCAATCCTTGATCGCGATCGGTTCCGGTGGATTTTCCGGACGAGGTTTTGGCCAGAGCATCCAAAAGTTTGGCTTTCTGCCTGAACCTATCGGAGACTCCATCTTTGCAGTTGCCGCAGAGGAGTTCGGTTTCATTGGAAGCTTCGCGATCATTGCGCTTTTTATCTTTTTTGCATATCGAGGTCTTTACATCGCGGCTCGGGCTCCTGATTTCTTTTCTCGACTTTTGGTGGTCGGAATTGTTATACTGATCGTTGTCCAATCATTTATGAACATAGCGGCAATGCTTGGCATGATTCCGCTCTCCGGAATGCCGCTCTTGTTCATAAGTCACGGCGGTACTGCACTTATAATAACCCTTGTTGAGGTTGGTATTATACTCAACGTATCCAAATATATGACCAGTAAACCTTCTAACTTTTAAGCCTGATACATGAAAATAGTATTTACCGGAGGCGGAACAGGCGGACACTTCTACCCGATCATAGCCGTTGCTGAACAGCTCCAGAAAAAACTAGAGAACGAACACCAGAGCGATTCGTCAACGCTGTACTATATTGCTCCCGAAGCATACGACGAAGCGATGCTTCAAGCTGTCGGACTACAGTATGACAGCATCCCGGCCGGCAAAGTGCGACGGTATTTTTCCTTTCAAAACGTACTCGATGTTTTTAAAACCATTGCCGGTATTTTCTTGGCTATTTGGAAACTATTCTTACTCTATCCTGATGCCGTATTTGCGAAAGGCGCGTACGGGAGCGTGCCGGTACTCTGGGCGGCTCGTATACTACGTATCCCGGTCGTGATCCACGAATCAGACAGTGTGCCCGGCAGAACAAATAGGTGGGCCGCAAAATTTGCTACTAGAATCGCTGTTTCCTACAAAGATGCCGCTCGTTATTTTCCAAAGGAAAAGGTTGCCCACACCGGCCAGCCGGTACGAGAACATATTCAGAAACCAATTAAGGAAGGGGCTCGAGATCACTTTGGCATCACATCAGACGTGCCGGTATTACTGATACTTGGCGGGTCACAAGGAGCACAGAACATTAACAGCGCGATCATTAACGTATTACCTCAACTCCTCAATGAGTACGTTGTGATCCATCAGACAGGGGAGGGGAATCTCGAAGAAACAAGTGAGGTGGCACGAGCGATCCTTCATGAACATGAACACGGTGAACGTTATATTCCGGTTGGCTCACTGAATAGCACCGAAATGGCGTACGCGGCGGGTGCGGCGTCGCTTGTGATTTCTCGAGCCGGATCAACGATCTTTGAGATCGCTCAGTGGGGGATTCCGAGTATTATAATTCCGATTGAAGACTCAAATGGAGACCATCAGCGTACAAACGCCTTTTCCTACGCCCGCATCGGCGCCGCAAGCGTTGTCGAAGAGTCAAATCTCACAGTCAATATTCTTCCTTCAGAGATCCGACGAATTCTCAAGCAGCCAGAGGTGTATGAACAGATGAAGAAAAGCACCCAATTCTTCGTATACCCTGACGCCGCAGAGATCATTGCTAACGAACTCTACACCATTGCACAGCACTAACACCAGAACTAAAACTATTTATGAATTCAGACCCATCAGCAGCGATCATAACTCGTTTCCCACCCTCACCAACAGGGGTTCTTCATGTTGGTAGCTACCGCACAGCCCTCTACAGCTGGTTATATGCACGGCAGAATAACGGTACCTTTGTTCTTCGAATCGAAGACACGGACAAGGAACGAAGTACTCCGGAATTCGAAACGAATATTTACGAGAGCCTTAACTGGCTCGGCATCGAGGCCGATGACGCATACAGGCAGTCCGATCGTAGTGCCCGTCACGCCGAGGTGCTCCAACAACTTATTGATAACGGACAAGCATATATATCAAAAGAAGAAGTCAAAAAAGAAGGACAGCGAGCAGAAGTGATCCGCTTTAAAAACCCGAACGAAGAGGTCGTGTTTCGTGATGCAGTGCGAGGAGACGTTACATTTGATACAACCGACCTAGGAGATTTTGTAATAGCCAAAAGCATGAACGAGCCGCTCTACCATCTAGCAGTTGTTGTTGACGACTACGACTCCGGCATCACTCACGTCATTCGCGGTGAAGACCATATATCAAATACACCTCGTCATATACTGATCCAGAAAGCGATCCAGGCACCTCGTCCGATCTATGCGCATATACCGCTTATACTAGCAACGGACAAAAGCAAACTATCCAAAAGAAACGGAGCCCGAGCGATCCTTGAATATCGTGATGAGGGATTTCTCCCTGACGCAATTTTAAACTACATGGCTCTCTTGGGCTGGAACCCGGGAACTGAACAAGAAATATTTTCCCGTGATGAACTTCTTAAGGAATTCTCACTTGAACGCATCCACAAAGGCGGGGCAATATTCAGTGAAGAAAAAATGCGCTGGATAAATCGTGAACACATTAAACGTCTTCCAGTAGACACTCTTCATACATTCCTGCGAGAATTCCTTTTGCGATCACCGCGATTAACCGAGAAGAAATGGAAACTAACGAACGAGGTCTTTGATCGTATCGTACCTATCATAACTGAGCGGATCGAGACCTTTAAGGATGCCACTGAGCTGCTCACCAGCGGCGAGCTTGATTATTTTTTCGAAGCCCCGACCTACCCTGACGCACAAGCACTCGTTTGGAAAAAGAGCACCCTTGAAAAAGCACGCGAGCACCTATCTACTGTATACAACACTCTTGAGGGTCTGCCGGAAAATGCATTCGAGTACGACAAGCTAAAGGAGTCGCTCTGGGACTATGCAGAGGCAGAAGGGAAAGGGGATGTTCTCTGGCCACTTCGCTACGCCCTTTCCGGGAAAGAAAAGTCACCTGACCCATTTACATTAACTGAAGCACTCGGAAAAACAGAAACACTTACGCGCGTAAAAAACGCTCAACAAAAACTAGATTCAGCGTTATAATAGCTTTACGTTACAAATTTCGTAATTAAGAGTTCGTAAGGTATCATATACTGTTGATGCAACTATTTCTAAAACACTGGCGTGAGCTCATATTCGGACTCTTTAGCGTTGCTCTCCTGGCAACAAGCATTGTTGCTGGCCCAACCGGCCTACAGGGAAGCGAGATCGATGACCTTCGTAGGCATATCCAAGAGAGACAAGGGCAGATCGACAACCTAGAAAAGGAGATCAAAAAATACGAAAACGAGCTCAACCAAACCAGCGCTGAAGCAGAAACCATTGAGCAAAAATTAGCTGAATTGAGAGCCTCCCGATCAAAACTTGAAGCAGAGATAGGAGTTGCTCAAAACCAGATCTCTTCTAAGAGCTATACCATAGACAAGCTAGCGCTTGAAATGGGCGACATTGAAGAACGTGTTGCACTCCACCGAGAAGCGGTAGCTGAGATCCTCCGAGAAATAGATCAAGAGGACAATACCACATTGATCGAAGCAATGTTGATCCACGGCACTATTTCCGGCCTCTGGGATGAGATAGAATCACTCGACCAGCTCCAGGAAGGAGTGCATTCACGGATTGAGTCACTTATAGAACTGAGGGAAGAAATGGAAGAAAAGCAGATCGAGACGATCCAAACCAAAGAAGAACTTGAAAAGTGGCGTGCCACACTGAGCGACAAGAAACAAATACTAGAGAGCAACGAACACGAGCAATCAAAAGTGCTTGGTGCAACTCGAAGCAAGGAGGAGCAGTATCGAGCTATCTTGGCCGAGAAAAACCGTCAACATGAGGAATTTGAAAAGGATGTAGCACGACTTGAATCCGAGCTTCAGATCGCCATTGACCCGAACAAGTTCCCGGAAAGAGGGACCGGTGTATTAGCAAGCCCGGTACCTGACATGTCACTACGTTCATGTTGGGACGGTGGAGGAAGCCATGCCAACTGTGTTACCCAATACTTTGGACACACAAGCTTTTCAAAACGCACAGCTGCCTATAAAGGCAACGGGCACAACGGTCTTGATTTTCGAACGAGTGTCGGCACTCCAATCTCCGCACCACTTGGCGGAGTAGTAAGAGCAACAGGCAACACTGATGCTATACCGGGTTGCTACTCGTATGGTAAATGGGTGCTCCTAGAGCATTCGAACGGCCTTTCTACCATGTACGCTCATCTTTCCTTAATTAAAGTATCACAAGGTCAAGGCGTATCTACGGGAGACGTGATCGGGTACGCCGGAAATACAGGATTCTCGACCGGACCACACCTTCACTTCACCGTATACGCTACCGAGGGTGTGCGTGTGGTAAAATATACTAGCAGCAACGGATGCAAAGATGCGACCATTCCGATCGCCGACCTTAATGCATATCTAGACCCGATCGACTACCTGAAATAATAGAAGAGTACCGTATGGCAAGACATCCATCACATGATAAATCGGGGAGTAGTGGATTTATCAGACATGTAATTCTTGTCGTCGTCGCCTTATTATTCATCCAATTCTATTTTGGCGTTGATGTATATGGCTGGCTGCTGTCCTGGGGACCACTTTTCGACCAGTATCTGATACAACCGATAGCATCACTGTTTTAAATCTGTTTTTAATACAGGAAAATATTGTGCGAACCTAATTTACAATAACTCTACCTATGCCAAAAATACTAAAACGAATTCTGTTCTTTCTCTTACTGCCGATCTACGGGCCGATCTATCTCTTTTTAAATCTGACCGGGGAATGGTGGGAAGGATTACTTGATTAAGTTTTTTTATTACTGTTTTATTTCTGTACGATCGCAATTAAGTATCAAGAGTTACGATCGAAGAACATAGTTAGGACAAACTCTAAAAAATTCTATCCAAATTCAATCTCACCGGGTTATTTTATCTTCAAAGGTAGATTTGTATCTATAAATGATTTAAAACGCTCACAGAGGCGCACAGAGGCTCAATATAACCTCTAAACCGTTCGCCTGCTCATAAAAGAGCTTAACGAATGATCAACAGTACCAAAAATCAGCCCGCGCCTACAAACCTAGTGGTAGGTAGCATCCTCTAGAAAGGCTATGGGAAGAAGAGCAAACAACATTATTAAGCACGCGACCAAACGAGAATAGAGATAGAAGTAAAAAAGCATAATAATAAAAGAGGTGGGGGTAGATAGTACTAACCATGTCGTCACCACTTTTTACGCACTTTTTTATGTATGGGCAGGGAGGTGGAAAGACGCAGGATGAGGGTTTATAATTAGACTGTGTTTATGAGAAAAAACAGGTCTTGTTCGTTTTACATATATTGTGCGAACAATACTCTATGATACACTTATACTATGAAAAGCGACAAACCTATCACTGCTCATATACTCCCCTTTCTCGATTACTGCGAGATCGAGAAAGGGCTGTCGAGTAATACTCAACGCAACTACAAACAGTACCTGCAGGTCTTTGAACTCTGGCTTACAAAGACGGGGAACAGCACTCTCCTCCCCCACAACCTTACTGCCGAACATGTTTGGGAATATCGATTATATCTTGCTCGAACCTATAAGTCCCCTGCCGGTAAGCATTTGAGTAAAAAATCTCAGAATTATTATTTGATCGCGCTCCGGGCTTTACTTAATTACTTTTCTGATCGCGACATGGGGTCACTACCTTCTACAAAAGTGAAACTTGCAAAGCAGAAGACCGAAGAGGCTATATCTTTTCTTGAATACAACGACATTGAATCCATTGTGGCAGTACCGGACACTTCTACCCCGAAAGGTCTGCGAGACCGAGCGATTATGGAACTCCTGTTTTCATCAGGAATGCGTATTGCGGAACTCGTCGCGCTTGATCAAGATCAAATGTCTTTTCTCAAGGACGGCTCAACTGACAAAACATATGAGCTTGCGATCGTAGGCAAAGGCAATCGTGTTCGTACAATTTTCATCTCTCCTCGAGCAGCTCAGTGGCTTCGCGAATATCTTGGTTCACGAGGTGATGTAGAGAAACCACTTTTCAGTAACATCCGATCACGTGACCCGGGAAACAAGCGACTCTCTCCCCGATATATTCAAAAGATGATCTCCCAATGCGCCATGCTTGCCGGCATCTCAAAGAAAGTAACTCCGCACACGCTTCGCCACACATACGCCACCGACCTTCTCTCCCACGGAGCAGACCTCAGAAGTGTACAAGAGCTTCTTGGTCACAAAAATGTCTCCACTACTCAGGTATACACACACGTCACCAACAAACAGCTTAAAAATATTCACGAAAAATTTCACGGTAAGAAATAAGCAACAGAAAGCATATAGATGGAACGAACAAAAACCTCTCGCCAAAGGCGAGAGGTTTTTGAGATGCTATCGTTGAGCGATCTGACTTCTTCCCGACCAACACGGTTTAGATGCTGACCATGGCTGAAGTCCTTGATCCTCGTAGAGAAGCTTGGCATATGCCAGGTTTCCCTCAAGACTGTAAATGTTGTAACCGAGCTCTTCCGCGCGTTCGAGGTGGTATCGCTCGTTGATCTGCATGACACCAACGTCATTTGAATCAACATAACCTCGTAAAACAGAACCGTTCTCTTTATACTGTCTTACTCGAGACTCACACCAAGCGACATCATACATCTCCGGTGAATCAGCGAAATAAGCGCGCACGATCTCGTCGGTAGTTAATCCTTTGTTTGATCCTTCCTTATCTGCCTGAGCCTCATCAACATCATTACTTTGGGCAATTTCAGCATCCTGTTGCTCGCTTTGCTCAACTGCAATAACGTTTATCGGTTCAAGTGATATCGGTGAATCAGCGGTAACTCCTGCTACTGATATATGCGTTACAAGCATTCCAATCGTTGCAAGACGTAATATAAGCCTATCACTAGTAGTAATGCCCTTATATCAAGCCGGGTACCACAATTACTAGAGAGGACTTCCCTCTCTACAACCGCAGTGAGTGAGAAAAAGTGGCTTGCTAAGGGGTGCTCTCGTCTCATTTCGTGCAGGGTCAACCCATCGATCCTGCTGTGAAATGACGAGATCTCCGCAGCCTTCAACAGGTATACAATAACACACTGTTATATTTTGTCAAGTATTTTTGAATTTAAGTTTAACTCTCCTGGATCCGTGGTATAGACGGGATCACAGACGCCAAAAATGAACTGAAAACAAAAAAATGCCGGCTACGGCAACGCAGATAAACTAGCACACTTCCCTCTTCCTTGCAAGAGATATTTCAATAATACTGCTCTATTGAGCGTTATTTTATAAATACCATACTTGTGAATACGTTGCACCATTCTATCGAATCAGTAAGGCAGACAAGTAGAGTGATATTTACTCTGTTCCCTCCCCTTGCCTAACTCAACTGTACTTTCATTAGGATATGTGAGGTTTTTTGAGCATACTTTTTTTCATACGAGCTATACCTGGACAGTACCTAGACATTTTTCTAATATGTGATATAACTGTTTCAGTAATTCTTACGTATTTTGTTCAACCTGGCAGGGACCGCCAACCATGGAGAAAGGCCATGAAAGAAATTATGAGGAAAAGAGAGGAAAAGATCCGAGCGTTCCACCGAATGACCGCAGAGGAAGATCTCTGGGGAATCTATGAGTTCTGCCAAAGGGACCGGAGACTCACTGTGCTGTGGAAGGACATGTGCGAATATGCCAGCGTCTACCATAGGCACGCCGTTCGTCCACTTGCAAGAAAGTTTAAAGAAGGACGAGGGGTCTCTGAGGCAGAGAAGATTTTCTACCTCTACCTACAGGCTGAGTTCCTCAGGAGACAGCAGATGCTTCGAAAACAGCTTGCGAAAAAAGGCAAAGAGATGAAAGCTGTTTACGCTTCCACGTTGGCAAACAAGTTCTGTTAACCGCCCCAGCAGTATGGCTGCGGGCGGTTTTTCATTTTAATAGCTACGCCTTTTACTCCTTAGGGTGCCATTTACCATCACTTCCCTTTTCGTATTTTTCCTTAACTGCCGCCCAGGCAACACGGGCAGCGCGACTTTCTTCTCCGTCATATTGCTCCATTGCACTATTGTACGCCTCCATCCAAATATCCTGTGCGTGAGGCACGTCCTCTAATGGATCTTGAACCTGCTTTGGAAGATCTTCCCTTTTTGAATATGGCATGCAATAAAAGACACACCTCCGGACAGATGATTACACAAATACTTCCTGTCGGGAGTATTTTGACGCAGTACTTCGCACTATCGTGCTTGCACTGCGTAGCTCGATGCGGCAGCATCGAGCGAAGCAGTGGACCTGAGGGGATTTGAACCCCTTGCCTCACGCATGCCATGCGTGCGCTCTACCAATTGAGCTACAGGCCCCAGTGAGGAGCGGTCGAAAGCTTGCTTTCGTTCCGTCCGAACGCCGGGTCTGCAAGATCTTCTTACAGGCCCGAGTGAGAAGCAGAATGCAAATTTTTAATTTATATTCTCTTCGAACGAGGGTTTGCAAGCTTTGCTTACTCCAACAAGCGAAGGAGAAAACAAAAGTTTACTTTTATTTTTCCTGAGCGCAGTTGGAGCAGGCTTTGCCTACAGGCCCCAGTGAGGAGCGGTCGAAAGCTTGCTTTCGTTCCGTCCGAATGCTGAGTCTGCAAGTTTCGTCTAACCCCTCCTCCTATCTGCTAGAGAATACCACATGTCTCGAACGATAGAAATAATAATACTCCGAATCTCTATTCTTTCGTATGGGACGTAGCAGATGAGACGCACCGACCACAACACTCTCCCCTATCTTCAGACGAGCACGACGTACAACAGATAAAATGCCTATTGCACTCAGCCTCTTTGCAATTAATATACCGTTCGCACTTTTCTTCACACAGCTCACAGTGACCAACAACATCCGACGAGGAAGTATCCATTACAACACGACCGTCAAATACATACAATTTCCCCTTGAAATGCTTTCCCGGGTACTTCTTCACATACTGATCAATTCCACCCTGGAGCTGATACACATTCTTTAATCCTCCCTGTTTAAGCACGTGAGCAGTCGCCTTTTCACAACGTACCCCTCCGGTACAAACAGACACAACAGGGCGATCTCCAAGGTCTTTTACTTTTTCCGGAAGCTTTTGAACATCACGAAAGGTATTCATGCCTGATGGTACTGTTTTATCTAAACACCCGACCGCAAGCTCGTAGTCATTTCGCATATCAAGCACATAGAACTCCCTACCTTCTTCATACCATTTATGCAGTTCATCCGGAGTAATATATGGTGCACTCTCCTTACTAGGATCCACTCCCTTCACACCCGAGCTCACGATCTCATTACGTACCTTTATCGATAGTTTTGGAAAAGAAGAACCGGTGCCCTCGCTCTTCTTGAAAACAATATCCGCAAATCGCGCATCCTTCTTGAGTGTCTCACAGTACACCTCGATACTCTCTGATTCCCCCTCAAGGGTTCCATTTATACCCTCTTCAGCAAGAATAACCCGTCCGGTCAGACCAAGCTCACTACACAGCTTCCACTGGGCATCACGAAGAGCAGCAGGATCTTCAACGGTAACGTACTTGTAATATAGAATGACATTGTGACTGCTTTGCATAGGTAGTTACTTTACCTTTTTGCACCACTCTCTTCAAGCCACGGAATCGAGTGGTCAAAGAACTTCTCAAAACTTGAGCGTTGATACAGTAGCCGTGACAACGACTCCGCTTCCCAAACGGCGCCATTAAGCGAGTTGTGCGGATGAGGCTCGGCTGGAATACCAACGTATTTGTAGATATCCTCACCTCGAAGTTTTGAAAAGCCATTTTCAGACACCGGAGGCGCTACGCCACGCGCTACCATGTGTGCGTAGCAAACAGAGTGGAGATCCACAATGCGTTTTGGCACAACGCTCCCCGACTCAAGACCAACCGTGATCCCGCCCCGCCTTGCTGCAGCCATAATAAATAGAAGATCAAAATGATGATTAAGTCCACCAAAAACATAGTCATTTTGTTGAGCAAGCCACTCTGAGAACTTCGCGATAAGCTGTGCATCACTGCACTTCTCCTCATCCATAATCTCGTCTCGGGTAAAACCATTCACATTGAGCGCCTCCTGATGTATCTCAGCCCCATTCCAAACCCGACACTCCATATAAAAGGTCTTATTGGTATCTACCAAGGAAACCGCCCCGAGAGACACAATGCTCGATCGATCTGGATCAAGTCCGGTTGTTTCGATATCAAGAACTATCATTTGCTACTACGTATGTGATACGTTACATCTAATAAAAATTACTGATACGACAACGTGCGCCTTACCCTCTCGCTGAATCGCACTGCTTTCACCCGAACATATGCATACTGCCTGCCAATGAGCGGGTATCGAACAAGAAAACTGTCTCGCTTATGAGCAAGCCATGGCCAGCGCAAAGACAGAATGCTAAGCCCAATGATAATAAACAATACTCCTTGCAAAATAGGTAAGACAAGGCCAATAACACCGATGAGGAGACACAAGATCCCGCTTACATATATACCTATTGTTTTAACTGATGCTTTCATATATTAATTATCCAAACCCGGGCAGTTTTTTGCCGGCGTATATCCAGACCGTCGCGCCTCCTCTTCTGTAGCAAATGAGATCTTGTTCTGATCTGCTATTCTGGAAGCGCCTGAACACCAGGCAAAGTGAAATATGTCAGAATTCTTAGAAGCCACGTATAACCCGACATCACCTTCACCTTTTGCCGGAACCGTTCTCTCGATAGTCGGTTCTATGTGTACACTGTCACTCCCGGCCAACCAGCCAAGCGCAAACGATGAAAGCCCGACGCACGCAATTATCAGCGCTACAAGTGCAGACTGCGAAAGCAGGGTCGACCTTACAGGCAATGTGCGTGACTTGGTTTCTTCAGTATAGGGTCGCATCGAGATCTCGTGTTACAGTATACAGGACTCAGGTTTGCTGATAAAGCTTATCTTCTTGATTTATATAAATTTTCTTTGAGAACCAGATATGCTACGCTCCCAAGAGCTAAAAATCGCTTGCAAAAAACTCGTCTTCTTGGCGTTTTCTTCGAAAACGTCCGCGAAGCGAATTTAAGCTTTTTTGGATAACGAACGTTCCATACTACCAGAGCACTGCTTGTATTTCTAATTCACAGCAAAGCTGTTCATAAGAAAACAATGGAGCTTGCAAAAAACTCAAATTCGTATATACTCGTTTTTAAATAGTATCATAGTAGTAGCAATATATGGCACACAAAAAAGCAGGTGGATCTACAAATAACACACGAGATTCAAATCCAAAATATCTCGGTATTAAGAAAAACCACGGTGAAAAGGTTCGCCCGGGGCATATTTTAGTACGTCAGCGAGGCACAAAATTCGTGCCAAGCGACAATGTTGGTATCGGTACTGACCACACTCTCTTTGCACTCGTTCCTGGAATCGTACGTTACTTCGAGCGACGCAAGAAGCGTTTCGACAATACAACCTCACGAAAGAAATTTATAGCTATTGACGAGACTACCGTATAGAACACAGTAGACCCGGACAGATAACAGGCAAACAAACGAAAAAGACCTCGCACATGTGCGAGGTCTTTTTCTATATAATATAATATCTACCTTTGAATCAGATCGCTAAGCGGTAGTGGCTGCCTCTTCAGCAGCACTCACTACAACCGGAACCCCAAGTTCTTCCTCACCTACTGCCACCACGACCTTATACTCACCCACCTCCTTTACCTCCTTACCAACAGAGATCACTGACTCAGGTATTTCAACACCTGATCTTTCTGTAAGCGTCTGGGCGATATCAGCACTGTGAATGGCAGCAAAAAGGTGTCCCTTTTCATTAGCGGCAGCACTAAGAGTAATACCTGACTCCATAAGTGGCTTGAGAGCTGATTTTATAGCCTCAGAGCGCTCAGCAACAGCTACGGCATTCCTTTCGTGTCGTCTCTCAGCTTCGGCAAGGGCGCTCATGGTCGCAACCTCAGCCCGTTTCTGCGGAACGAGAAAATTAAGTGCGTAGCCTTTTGCCACCTCAATAATATCTCCTTTTCGGCCTAATTTTTTAACGTCTGTGGTAAGGATAACTTTCATGATGTGTTATTAGTTCAGTTATATTGTGATTCTATACTACACAGGAAACAGTAAAAGTAAACCCTAAAATGTATTTTAAAGCACTTTAGAGTTTGCTGTAACTACGCCTGCCTGCCGGCAGAGGCAGGCTTTCAACCGCTCCTCGCTGGTTGCAGTAAAGCTATACAACTCTACAGAACTCTCCTAACCTCCCGGCTTAATTACTGATTAAGCAACTCAATAGCCTTATCCATCTGCGGGTCTACACCCTGCTGATACTGCTCCGGTGTACGCTCCACCTCGATCTGTGGAGTAAGGCCGGCTTCTGAGATCGAGTTTCCGCCTGGGGTTACCCATTGGGCAATCGTTACTTTTAGCGATGTTTTCGGATTACTTGTTATCTGCACCAATTCCTGAACCGACCCCTTTCCGAATGTTTGAGTACCTACAAGAGTTGCTTTTCCGTGCTCACTCAAAGCTCCGGCAAGAATTTCTGAGGCAGACGCAGACCCTCCATCTACGAGTATCGCTATTTCAACATCGTCGTCTACCACATTGTATCCTTTGCTTCGCCAAACCTGATCTTCACGTTTGTCTCCATAGTCTTCGCGAACAACAACACTTCCTTCCGGAAGAAAGTGGCTTGCCATGTCTACTGCTGCGGTAAGAAAGCCGCCCGGATTCTGACGTACATCAATGATTAACTTATCACTACCACTTTCGATAAAGCTTTTCATGCTCTGCCGAAAAAGCGAAGCAGATGGTTCAGAGAAATTATACAGCTCGATCACGTAAATACCGTCATTGCGCTCATACGCATTGATCGTCGGAATATCGATCGCGTCTCGAACCACAGGTATTGTGAGCGGCTCTTCTTCTCCCTCGCGGATGATCGTAAATGTCACCGTAGTCCCTTTCTCGCCACGAATGATCTGCACCGCTTCATCCACAGCCATATCTTGGGTAGACCTACCATCAATTTCAACGATCATATCTTGAGACTGAATACCCGCTCGTTTTGCCGGTGTTCCTTCAAGCGGTGCAATTACCGTCAAGACACCGTCACGCATGCCAACCTCCATCCCTACCCCTTCGAAGTTGCCGCTAATATCTTCCTCGAACGACTTATTGTCCTTTGGTGGTAAGAAAACCGTATACGGGTCACCGAGCGAAGATGTTAAGCCCTGAATAGAGCCCCACAACTTTTCTTCAGCGGTTATCGTGCTTTCTGAGGATGTTCCCGCAGGAACATACTTTTCATCAATTGATTTCCAAGCGCGCCAGTACGCACTGAAATCAACATCATCAGACTTGTCCTGAGTGATATTCTTTAAACCGTTCGCTCGGTCGTCGCTGTTTTGATACAGGCCAACATAAACTCCGGTTCCAAATGAAAAGACCATCAGTCCGAGAGCTATAACCACAGAGAGTGTTTGTTTCCCGTATTGACTCATACACACATGACATTGCTCATAAGTAATCAACTTATGATACCATAAATACAAAGCACACCAACTATGCGACGAGACTACCAACACAACGGCGTTACCTGGATCGACCTTCATCAACCAACTCACGAGGAGTTGCGAGAACTGATGAACGAAATAATGCTGTCTCCGGATATTATTAATGACTTATCCACTCCTTCGCCGCGTCCAACCACGGAATTACACGGCGACCTCTTATACACTGCGTTTCTTTTTCCCGCCTTTCAGCACACCCACAAAGAAGGTGGCACAAAGCAAGAAATAGACTTTGTGCTTACTCAAAACACACTCATCACTGTTCACTATGACACGATCGATGCTCTCCACAAGTTCGGCAAGATGGTCGAGACTCGATCGATACTCAATAACAAAACAAGTCCTTCTACAAGCAGCTCCCTCTTTTTTGCACTACTTAAAAAACTCTATAAATCGGTATACCACGAGATAGAATACGCCGAAGATTGGCTTGATCGTACCGAGGACGATATTTTTTCCGGTCAAGAGCGCGAGATGGTCACTACACTTTCCCAGATCAATCGTCGCTTCCTTGATATTAGAAAAACGATCCACCTCCACGACGAGCAGCTCCGCTCTCTGAAAGACGCATCTCATCACGTTGATCAAAACGATTTCGCTCACAATATTGACTCTTTGCTTGAGGAATACAGCAAGATACAGGAAACGATCGTCCACGATCTGGCTCTTGTACGTGAGCTTCAGGACACGAACAATTCACTTGTCCGAACGAAACAAAACGAGAGCATGCAAACTCTAACCTCTATCGCCTACATCGCACTTCCGATCACGCTTGTTGCGTCTATCTTTGGAATGAACGCATCCAACATGCCTATCGTTGGCGCCGCGTATGATTTCTGGTTCATACTGAGCATTATGGCTGTTTCTGCAGCCGTTCTCTTCCTTACCTTTAGAGGTAAAGGGTGGTTATAAATTATTTTTTCTATTTAATTACTAGAAAGAAGAAATGCCCGTATTCGACCGCATCCTGTGGTATCATTTCCCTATGCTTACGCTATATAATGATCTGACAAACAAAAAGGAGGTATTCGAACCGCTCGATCCTCCACGAGTGACCATGTACAACTGCGGCCCGACCGTATACCACTATGCCCATATCGGTAATCTGCGCTCCTTTGTCTTTGCCGACACGCTACGTCGTGCCCTGGAAAGCAACGGCTACACCGTTGACCAAGTTATCAACATTACCGATGTCGGTCATCTGACCGGTGACACTAACGATACCGGCGCTGACAAAATAGAAGCTCAAGCCAAAAGAGAGAACAAAACCGCAGAAGAGATAGCGCAATTCTACACCGACGCATTTCTTTGTGACCTTGATCATCTTGGTATTGACCGGAATACCATTCGCTTCCCGATGGCGACCGCGCATATCGACCAGCAAATTGAACTCATCGAGCAACTAGAGAAAAAAGGAGTGACGTACGCTACCGATGATGGCATTTACTTTGATACATCAGCCGCTGAGAACTATCCAAAACTTGGCACAATACAAGCGAGTGGTCTTCAGGCCGGAGCTCGAGTTGAGGAAAATAAACAAAAGCGACAACCGGCTGATTTTGCATTGTGGAAATTCTCCAAGACCAAAACACAACAGAGTGAAAAGCGGCTTCAAGAATGGAATTCACCATGGGGAGTAGGTTTTCCCGGCTGGCATCTTGAGTGTTCAGCAATGGCTATTCAATACCTAGGAGAGACCATTGATATTCACACCGGAGGAATCGATCTTGAGTTCCCTCACCACGCCAACGAGATCGCCCAGAGCGAATGCGCCACCGGTAAACCGTTCGCTCGCTACTGGCTTCACAGTGAACACCTTAATCTGAAGGGTGCAAAAATGGCCAAGTCTGATGGCAACATTATTACCCTTCAGGATCTGATACAAGACGGTATTCACCCTCTCTCGTACCGGTACTGGCTCTTGACCGCTCACTACCGCTCACCGATCACATTTGACCCTGAAGCTGTCCTCGGAACCCAGCGAGCACTCGAACGGCTCAAGACACAGCTCGATCAACTCCCTCAGAAAGACACGGAGGGAAACACAAAGACTGACACGGTAGTACCGGAAGCATATCTGATCAAAATAACTGAAGCAATAAATGACGATCTTGACACGCCGACACTAACAGCTCTTATCTGGGAAACCCTCAAAGACACTGAACTAACCGGTATAGCAGAACGCTATACGGTTGAATACATTCTTGATCTCCTTGGCATTGACCTTGCTGACTTCTCCGGCAGAGAATCTATTGGCATTACCGAACTTCCTCCAGAAGTAGCTGAACTTGCACAGGAACGTGAAAACGCTCGTGCATCTAAAGACTTCGACCGTGCAGACAAACTCCGTGCAGATATTAAACAAGCCGGCTATGAGATCCACGACACCGAAACCGGACCTGAATTCACCCACGTCTAAATAGTATTTATCTTCTCGAAAGAATCTGACGAGAAGTACTGCTCTGCCCTTTCGATATCTTCCGGGGAGGTCATTTGCATCCAAAACTGTGACTCAACCAATGCGATAAGATGACCGTCCTTTGCGGCAGACAAAATAGTTTGCGGCAACCCGTATTCATCCTTACCCGGTAATTTTACAAGATCGTACGAGAAAATATCTGGCTGCAACACGAACATACCAATGTTCACTGTTCCATTTTTCACCTGATGCACTCCCTCAACAATATCGGCAAGCGTACCGTCGTCATTCAACGTCACGCGACCTCCCCGCTCAAGATACGGCAGTGTCGTTACTCCCATTGACCAGCCATGCCCTAAAAGCGCTTCCATGTCCTGCCGACAGTAAATGTCATCGCCCATCATCACAAGAAAACGCTCAGTGAGATGCTCACGCGCCTTCCAAAGCGCTCCGCCGGTTCCGTCAAGCACATCAGTATGAACGTAGGTTATTTTGCGTCCGTCGTAGGAATCGCCAAAATGTGAGCGAACCTGGTCGCCGTGATATCCGACCACAAGCACCACCTCATCGATCTCACCGGGCATCATTGCTATTTTGTGCTCCAGCAATGTCTTTCCTGCAACCTGAAGCATGGGTTTCGGTGTATCCTCAGTCAAGTGAAGCATGCGTTTTCCGCGCCCGGCTGCAAGAATAACTGCTTTCATACGTGAAGGTAAGTGCTCATCTTATATACGGGTAACTATTCATCTATACTACCATATTTAAGCATGCGCACATCACACGCTACGCACAGAGTTCTGACTATACACATATTAACCACACGCTCTCCCCCATCACTTTTTGAAAGCGTCATCCAGCATGGTAGGATACATACGACTTCATATGAGCACCACGGTAACTACACCCAAAAAAAGTACGAGCGGACTGCGCGTCCCCCCGCAAAATATCGAGAGTGAACAAGCTTTGATCGGCTCTATTCTACTACGTCCGGAGGCCATGTACGAAGTGACCGATATGGTAACCGCAAACTCTTTCTACGCCGATAAGCACCGCCTCATCTACGAGGCAATGATCGAGCTGTTTCAAAAACATGAACCGATCGACATGCTCTCGCTTTCAAACCGTCTCAAGGAAAAAGGTATACTTGACCAGATCGGTGGCAACGAGTATCTGACCGATCTCACAAACGCGGTCCCTTCCTCAGCCAACCTGAAATATTACGCCAAGTTAATACAGAAGAAATTCATGATGCGTGGTCTGATCGATGCTTCAGAGTTTATCGGTGCACTTGGGTACGATGACAACAGCGAACTCGAAGAGATCCTGGACAAGGCCGAAAAACGTATTTATGAACTCAGCAACGCTTCAGCAACGCACAAATTTGTTGAGATGAAGGACGAACTTACAGAGGCCTGGGAACGCCTCGACAAACTTCACAATTCAAAAGAAGATATTCGAGGTGTACCGACCGGCTTTCCAGCAATTGATAATACTATTGCCGGCCTACAGCCTTCTGATCTTATTATTTTAGCCGCTCGTCCTTCCATGGGTAAGACCGCACTCGCACTTGATATCGCCCGCCAGGCTGCCGTTAACCATAATGTATCAGTTGGTATCTTCTCACTCGAAATGAGCTCTCAGCAACTCGTAGACCGTATGCTCGCTGCCCAGGCTCTTGTTGATGCCTGGAAACTGCGTACCGGCAAACTCACCAGCGACGAGGATTTCAAATCGATTCAAGAATCCCTCGACAAGCTCTCTCGAGCACCTATCTATATTGACGACGAGGCAACCAACAACATCCTTAAGATGCGCTCTGTAGCCCGTCGGCTCAAGAGTGAAAAAGGGCTCGACCTTATCATCGTGGACTACCTGCAGCTTATGCAACCAATTGAATCACGAGGTAGCGACTCGACCGTCCAGCAAATTACTGAGATCTCGCGAAGCTTGAAGCAGCTCGCACGTGAACTCGATGTGCCCGTTCTGGCTCTCTCTCAGCTTTCTCGTGCTGTTGAACAGCGCGGCGGTCGACCGAAGCTATCTGACCTTCGTGATTCCGGTGCGATTGAGCAAGATGCCGATGTCGTGATGTTCATTCATCGTGAGAAGGGGCACGAGGCAGACGAGGACAACGACAACATTGCTGAAATCCTGATCGAAAAACACCGAAACGGTCCGACCGGTATCGCTCAGCTCCATTTCAATGACAAAAAATCTACCTTCCAGAGTATAGAGAAAGGTCAGTATGCCGGAGTCGAAGATGAATTCGCTAGCTTTTAAATTAGACTCTACCGGCAGACAGAGTCTAATATCTAACGTCTAACGCATGTCTTCATTCGACAAACTTCAACAACTTCTTACAGAGCTTCCCGGCATTGGTCCACGTCAAGCGCAGCGTTTTGCTACTTTTCTTACCCGAAAAAACAGTGCCTACATCAATCAGCTTATACACGCACTGAATGATACCCGGTCGCACATGAAGCTCTGTACCGACAGCTATATGCTTTTTTATGCGACAGACCCCAAACAAACACTTTCCCCTATTGCCCGCGATACCAATCGAGAAAAGAGTCAACTTCTCATTGTTGAAAAAGATGTTGACGTGACCCAGATCGAGCGAAGTAATTCGTATCACGGTCACTATTTCGTCATCGGCGGAACTGTTCCCTTTGTTGAATCAGATCCAAAGCAACAGATCCGTCTCAATGAGTTAAAAGCAGTGATCGAACGCAAAGTACCGGAAGGATTGAACGAGATAATACTCGGACTCTCAGCTACCCCTGAGAGCGAGCACACAGCAGCAATCCTCAAGGCAGAGCTTCAACCGATCGCTGAAAAAAATACCCTCACTATTTCCACACTCGGTCGCGGGCTTTCCACCGGTACCGAACTCGAGTACTCCGACGAGAATACGATCAAATACGCGCTCAAAAATCGACAGTCTAGTGGTCAATAGCTACTTGATAATAGGTATCCCCACACTACGGTCGAAACTCCGACCCGAAGGGGTGTCAACGTGGCATGTTGACACACAAATGTCCTAACCCAGGGTTAGGACATTTTTTATACTAAAAAATCCGCTTCCGCGGATCCTTGCGCCTAAAGCCAAAAGCCTAATGCCTATCTAATTGCTTCGATCTTCACCTTTATAAATTGCTGACGGTGTCCTTTCTGCTTGAAGTAACGACTCTTTGATTTATACTTGATAACATCTACCTTCTTTGAGCGGCCTTTTGACTCGTAGATACCTTCAACTTTTGCTTTTTCAATAAATGGAGTACCGATCGTTGTGTCGCTTCCATTGTCAACAAAGAGTACATTCTCAAATACTACTTTGTCTCCTTCTTTGAGCTCGTCGTTAAGCTTTTCAATAGTAATACTATCTCCCACAGCAACACTGTATTGCTTGCCACCAGTTTCGATAACCGCGAACTCGTCTGAGTTAGTCTTTGTTGCAGTCTTCTTCTTTGCTTCTTTTTTCGGGGCAGCTTTTTTTACAGCTGTCTTTTTAGAAGCTGTTTTGCTCGTTGATTTCTTGGTTGCTTTTGTCTTTTTCTCTGCCATATATGTCTCGCTATTGTACATATTCCCTCAAAAAACGCAACATCTCGCCTCTATTCTTCCCGCTCTTGGGGTCTGTCCAGCTGCATCCCCTCAACTCCACTTGCCACACCGGTGATCTTAGTCACATCCTTATCTATTTTTACCAACTCTTTATCAGCAGCATTATAATGGTTTACGGTTGTTGAGAGTGACTTACCGATCTTTTTAAAATACTCATCATACCGATTAATATGACGTGAAAGTTCACCAACATTCTTCTGTATTTGCTCGGCATTCTTTTCTATTTTAAAAGCATTAAAGCCATAGAGCACGGACTGTAAATACGCATAGAACGTAGTCGGTGAGACAATGATCACTTTTTTGTCGTTCATTGCATAATCAACGAGGTTGCGAGCATTAACATCCAGCCCGCCGACTCTATTGACCAAAAGATCGTAATAAATCCCCTCCGCCGGTATGAACATGAACGCAAACGGCAGTGTTCCCTCCTTGGGCTTTATATACTTTGCAGTCTCATCTATACGTTTCTTGAGATCGTCCTTGAACTGTTTAATGAACTGGTCCCGGCGCATTTCATCTTTCTCATTCGATAACTGACTGTAGCTTTCAAGCGAAAATTTAGCGTCCACTGGAATAATACCGTCACGTGCGTGAATGACAGCGTCGACCGCGGTGCCGTCGTCAAATCGATACTGAAGCTCATATACATCCGGGGGCAATATATTAGAAAGAATAAGGTCAAGACTGGCCTCCCCAAAATTTCCCCGCTCCTTCTGGCTTTTGAGCGTTCGCTGCAGATCTTGCAACTGCTCCGCAACCGTGAATATCTGATTTGAGCGCTCTTTCATCTCCACCTGACCTTTTGAAACTTCGCTCAACTGCTTATTTACCTGTTCATTGATCTGCTGTATGAGTCGCTGTGAGTCATGGAACTGATTACGCACCGTATCACTCATCTGCTTCGAGGTCTCGCCGATCTTGCTGTCGACCACCTTAGAAAGCTCATTCATCTGCTGAAGCACCAGCTCTAGCCCTTCCCCTTTTGGCGCCTGCTGCTTAAGCTGACGAAGTATGAGCCAACCGACGAACCCCACGGCTGCCATAATAGCGACACCAACAAATACAATCAATGTAGTCTCTGACATAGTGTGGTAAAGTATATCATGTATAGACATTTCATCTAATCACCACCTATATGTCACTTCAGCAACAAATAAAAGACGACCTCAAAGCATCAATGCGCGAGAAAAACGCAGTAAAAGTAAGCGTACTCCGCAATATAACCAGCGAGATAACCAACCAACTTCTTAAGGAAGGTCAGACCCCACAAGGAGCACTCGCCGACGAAAGCGTTCAGAACGTCATTGAGCGTCTGGCTAAACAGCGTCGCGAATCAGTTCAACAATATGAGCAGAACGATCGACCAGAGGCAGCCCTACAGGAAAAGCAAGAACTAGAGGTACTTGAAGCCTATCTTCCCGAAAAAATGAGCGAAGATGAGGTACGTGTCATTGTTATAGAAAAGATCAAAGAGACTGGCGCAAGCTCTCCTTCAGATATAGGTAAAGTAATGGGTCCGATAATGCAAGCCCTAAAAGGTAAAGCCGACGGTGAAACAGTAAAGAAAGTGGTAACAGAGGAACTGTCAGCCTAGATTGACAGTCTTTTATAATAGTCGTAGTATTATAACGGGGTACACATCGTAGTGTACAGCACATGACAGTGACAATTTCTGAAGGGGCTCACCATGAGCGAACGAAACGATGACCAAGCTCCGCGCCCGGAAGAGGATGGCAAAGGTCTCCTGGAGGCGCTTGAAAACTCCACTCAAGGACTGTCCGATGATTGGCTCTTTCCAGGCGCCACCGGAAGAAAACGCTCGTCTCCCCTTACTCCCAATGACGAACTCGACAGACAATCTGCGGGTTAAACATTTGTACGGAGATCTGACATGTACCACGGCAGACAGGAAACTGCTTCGCTCGACCGATTTGATATCGCGCGCGAGGTGGTACGGAATCGAAACGCACGACGGAGAGACGACAGGCCACTGATAGAGCTAGGTACCCACATTAGAGAAGTGCTTCGAATGCACTCTCTTGATGCGGGTGACGTAGCTCTTATCCGGTCCGTCCGTCGGGCGGTTCTAGATCAAGAAGAAGATCGTTCCGGTTTGTTCCCCGGATAAACAAACCGATACGGTTTATCCGCCCAATCCCCCGCATAGGCGACGCCTATCCGCGGGGTTTTTTCTATTTTATTTTCAGGGATAATTATCCCACTATCCTCAAACCACACGCCGGTATCAGGTATCGAAGGTAATCCATGTATTGATCTATCTATACCAAGATCTCTGGTTAACTTACCTGGACCGTTAAAACCTTCTACACCACGAATAAGCACCGCGGAGGGATACCCCCTCTCCCCCGTCACTATATTGAGCATATGGTACATTCCATACACGAGATACACATAAAACACACCGCCCTCCCTATACATTACTTCTGTACGAGCAGTTCTGCCCTTTGAGGCATGGCACGCAAGATCATTTTGCCCGTCATACGCCTCCACCTCGGTTATACAATACCGTTCAACACCATCCTCCCTTGCTAGCACAAGGTACTGACCTAGTAGTTCCGGAGCAACTTTCAAAACAGGGCGTTGAAACCATTCTTTCGATAGGATTGTACTCATGGAAAAACAGGTAATAATTGACATTTAGTCAAAAAAGATTATAATAGCTGATGGAGTCGACGAGAAAGACATGCTGGAATAGAGATTGCGTATCAGTCTCTACATCTGAAGGGATTCCAGCCCAAGGCAAATGTTCTTTGGTCATTCGTGATCCAGCAAGTTAACGGCGCAGCATACGCGTCTATAATCGCAGTGAGATATGCTTGAATCATACATGGACTTGCTCGGAAACTCGGATGCCCGAAAAGGAGCCTGTCATGGACTTCTAAAGAAACATGACTAGCGACTACGCCCCGGATAAGACAACATCTTATCCGGGGCAATTTTTTTAAAATTATTCCTCCTCACCTGCTGCACTTTTTTTCTTTGTATCGTACACAAAATTAATAAGGCTGCGTATAGTTTCCGCAAACTCAGGGCTTTGAATATACACGCCCGACACAGTATCCCCTAGAATACTCACTCTTACCTTATCTCCAAAAACCCCCACGTCACATTGAATCGGATACTTTGAAGCATCAAGCCAAACAGCTTCACTTTTTTCTTGCTTAGGTAAAACATTCTTTTCTTTGGATGTATAAACAGCTCGAGCGGAGACGCCGCGGTCGAGGCGTATTTGCCGGTAACGATCTCTCTCTTGCTTCGTAAACTTTTCCTGCAACATATCAAATGGGAAAAGAATATGAAGCATCTTGTCCTCCGACTCTGACCGACTAAACTCATCGAGAATACTAAGGACTCCCTCGTGTCCTTCATAATATTTCACAACAGGTCGCTCTCCTGTTCCGCGTTGCATACTTCTTAGTTGCGGAATAACATCACTTTTCAGCTCTTTTGACTGTTCGTTGAGCTCCTGTTTCCGACGCTCCACGTATGTCTCAAGCCGCTCCGGTGACTCTGCTTGAAACTGTGTCCGCTTCCCTACCGTCGTCTCACTTACTAGCCCCTTCTCTGCCAGCGACTCTATGATCACATAGACAGTCGGACGCTTAATATCTGTCGTACGGGACAACTCTGTCGCCGACGCAGAATCAACTTGCAATAAAGCCAAATACACTTTGGCTTCTTTTTCGCTCATTCCCAGATTTTGGAGGTTTTTTTCCAACATATTTCCTAAAAATAGCGTCTATTTCATGTGTTTACTATACCATAGTTATGCTACTTTTTACAAGAATTGTTGTATGACAAAAATTGCATTTAGTGACAATTTGTGATAATATAAAAAATGGAGGTTCGATGAAAGACAGGGCAAAAACACGGGGTTTTTGCCTAGGTGTGGAGGACTGTCCATTGTGTTGATGGAACAAAAGTAGTTTCCTCTACATGCTGCCTTTCATTGTAGGTTCTTTCATGGGTATTAGCCCAGCGCTCAGCTGATCTGGGACACCGCCCGAGAAAGGAGCGAAAGAGGCATGGATGTATAACATCCCCGAACAAGGCCCGGCGAATCTAATTCGCCGGGCCATTTATTTGTTTCTACCTTGTACTCTGACTTTTATACTTATGCGTTTTCCTCACTTTCTTTTTTACTTTTCTTATATTCAAATGCCAAATTAAAAAGTGTGCCGAGCGTTTCTGCTATGTCTTTACTATGTATAACTATGCCGGTTATATCACCGCCGAGCGTATTAATACGAACTCGATCTTTATAAATACCAATATCGCAACTAATTGGATACTCCTGACCTTCAATACGATATTGATTTACCATTTTATCTGATGGCAACTCCGCACCACTGTATACATACAGAGCTTTTGAACTCGCACCATTTTTTAATCGTAAATGTCTAAAGTCGTCTAGTTCGTGCTCGGAGAAACGACTTTCAACCAGATCTTTATCATAAACGGTATAGGCAGGTCCTTCAGTTTTTTCACCACCTTGATACTCCTCTTGTATTGCACTTAGAGCACCTTTCTTTCCGGTATAATACTTCACAACAGGCTTCTCCCCTTCACTCAACTCAATACTCTTAAGCTTAGGGATTAAATCATGAGTTAGTGATTCCTCATGATTTTTTAAACTTCGGATTCGCTGAGAGAGATATACCTCCAATCGCTCCGGTGACTCCGCCTGATAATGCGTTCGTTTTCCGACTGTTGTTTCACTTACTACCCCTTTCTCTGCAAGTCCTTCAATTGTTGAATAAACAGTCGGGCGCTTAATTCCGGTTGCTCGAGCTATTTCAGTGGCAGAAGCGTTATTAACTTTTAACAACATTACATAAACTGTCGCTTCTTTTGCTGTAAATCCTATTTTTTTTAGATAGTCTTCCATAAAAATCAAAACTCCCGCGTTTATGTTATTGGTAATTCCTACTTACCTAGTTATGACACTTAAAAACCAAAAGTGTTACAAAAAAGTACATTATATTTTTCATAGTGTCCGATAGAATAATCAGAAAAGCGCTTTGACAAACAGTAGTCAGTCGCAAAAAATGAATTTTGACAATTCAAATAAATTGAGTATAATTTCTAAATCGTGTTCTTTTGTTTTGAAACCACCAGTGAAGGTTAACGCATGTTGAAGATATCAGTACTTACCGTTTCGATTTTAGCCCTAATCACTCTTGGCACAGGAGGATGTGCCAGCGTCACAGACGTGCAAAGCGTCCAAGGTAACCGTTGGATGCATGAGTTGGAAGGTGAACTTCTGGCAAAGCGCTACATGAGCGATTACGACCAAACGTTCGCTTACATCAGACGGCAGGTCGACGATCAGGACATCGTTGAGGCATGGACAGCAAATCCATACGACATGGAGGGGCCGTACAAGGTGGCGCAGATGCTGTACAGCCAGTACGACATCGAGAAAATGGACATCCTGGTGAACATGAACCTGAGTAACAAGTGAAGCAGAGACCGGCGATCTCTGTCCGGCACGCATAGCAATATGCGTGCTGATTTTTTTACATAAAGATCTACCTTATCGGTAAGCTAAAAATTTTATGAGCCTATAAGAATCGGTGGAGCTCACAACAAAAGCCGGAACGCATTCGCGTATCCGGCTGGCTGATTTGTGATGATGTACTAGCCTTTGCTCGAACCCATTTCGAGGAAAGACTAGTACATCATCACAAAAAGAAACTTCCTCGGCGCAAAGCGCCAACTCGCGCCTACGGCGCGGAATGTGGGGAGCCAAAATACCACGTCGCTTCGCGACGAATTGGGACGGGACGGGCGCGCCGAAGCGCGCGGATTTGTCTTTGTTTCGTATCTAAAAACTTTTATATGATCAAACCAAAATATTTTCTATACGCTCGCAAGAGCACTGAAGATGATGATAAGCAGGTGATGTCTATCGAGGCACAGTTGTTTGAGCTTCGTGAATTTGCGCGTAAAGAAAATCTTGAAATCCTAACGGAGTTTCAAGAGTCGAAAAGCGCAAAGACTCCTGGACGTGAGCAGTTTGCGGAAATGATGACGCGCATTGAAGCGGGAGAAGCACAGGGTATTCTCTCGTGGCACCCAGACCGTTTAGCCAGAAATAGTATCGATGGAGGGCGCGTCATTTATGCTGTCGATACTTCCAAGATATCGTCTTTGCGCTTTCCGACATTTTGGTTTGAACCCACCCCGCAAGGGCTCTTTATGTTGCAAGTGGCGTTCGGACAATCGAAATATTATTCAGACAATCTGACGCAGAATGTGAAGCGCGGGATGCGCCAAAAAGTTCGGCGAGGCGAGTGGCTCACCAAAGCTCCCTTTGGCTATGTGAACAATCCACGTACGAGAAATATCGAACCGCATCCAGTTCATAGCAAGATCATTGTGAAAGCGTTTGAGGAATACGCCAAAGGTGAGCATGGATTGGTTTCGCTCGCCGACTTTTTGGCGCTGCATGGAGTAACTACCCAGAAAGGAACGCCACTTGGCAAAGCTTCCATCAAACGAATGCTGACGAACCGAGCATATCTTGGATTTGTCCGTCATCATGGCGAATGGTTTGACGGAAGCTTTGCGCCAATTATTTCCCCGAAATTGTTTGAAGCCGTACAAAAAGTATTGTCGGCAAGAGAACGTCCTCGCAAGCGGAAAGTGAAGCATGACTTTCCCTTTGTTGGTATTTTTGAGTGCGGTGAGTGTGGGAGCATGTTCACGGCACAGTGGGCTACGGGCAAGTGCGGAGGAAAGTATCGGTATTATCGTTGTACCAAAAAGAAAGGGTCATGCTCCCAAGGATATGTGCGTGAGGACGTTCTCGCCGACCAAGTAAAGGAACAGCTTCAAACAATTTCGATTTGCGATGCATACACTGATTATATGCTCGACAAAGTCGAGGAAATGGAGAAAACAGAAAATACTGCATCGCAAAGCGGTGTCCAAAATCTTTCCGATAGAATCAAAGCCAGTGAGGCACGCATGGATAAGCTAGTCGGTGCATATCTTGATGGCGACATTCCGCGAGACATCTACACCAAGAAAAAAGACGAGATCATGCGTGCCACCCTTGCTTTGAAAGAGGAAAAGAAAGATTTTGCACACCAAGGAAATAATTGGGTCGAACCCCTGCGGGAGTGGATTTTAGATACGAAACAAGCCACCTTTTTATCCTCATCCGACAATTTCCCTGAAATTGCCTCCTTCGTCAAAAAAGTTGGAACGAACCCCTTGGTTCGTGACAAATCCGCGCGCTTCGGCGCGCCCGTCCCGTCCCAATTCGTCGCGAAGCGACGTGGTATTTTGGCTCCCCACATTCCGCGCCGTAGGCGCGAGTTGGCGCTTTGCGCCGAGGAAGTTTCTTTTTGTGACCCTACGGGGAATCGAACCCCGGTTTCATCCGTGAGAGGGATGTGTCCTAGCCGCTAGACGATAGGGTCAGTGTTTGTATTGTATCAGAACCTTGCGGGTTCGATTCCAAAGGAATCGGTCACACTAATTTAAGGCTTAAAATGAGGCCCACGTATGAAAAAATATAACACACAACACTCGTGCCATCAACACTCTCCTAAGCATACCCCGTGCGATTCAGAACAGTCCAGACTCTACGTTATACTTTGTCCCAACTTGATCATACTTAATCACCCTAATCCCAAAGGTTACAGCAAGAGTGTTTGGAAAGTAATTAGGCGTATTCCTCCTTCAATCACCCCTCATCGATGACTTTTCTATGTAGTCTTCTCAGGTGGTTGGGCTTGGGTCTGGGCCTGAGAAGACTACATGGAAAGGCATCTTTACTCACCCTTCCACTCACTTCCCTGCCTGACCAAGAGCTCATCGGCTCTCATCGGTTCTGCCATTACCTCTTCGACCACTTTTTCACATCGTACCGCTTGAGAACCCTTCACAAGTACCACGTCACCCGCTTCCAGAACCTTCTCAAGCTCTTTTCCCGCCTTTTGAGCATCATCAAAGGAAAACACCTTGCTCTCGCTCATGCCTGCGCTTAGTGCTCCTTCAGCGATTGCGCGCGCATCGACACCTACGGTAAACAGAGTATCGCAAAAACTTGCTGCTTGTTCTCCAACATTCATATGCGCTGTCTTAGAATGCTCTCCCAGCTCGCGCATGTCACCAAGCACAGCTATTCGATGGTTTGGAACCCGTATCTCCTTGAGTACACTCAACGCTTCCTGAACCGCGACCGGCGAAGCATTATACGAATCGTCGATTATAAGTGAATTTTTTATCCCACGCAAAAGATTCATTCTCCCTTGTGGAGGAGCGTGTTTGGCCAGCGCCTGTGCGATTGTGATCAGATTCATTTGCTGACTGACACCGACCGCAACCGCAGCAAGCACCGGATAGATGTGCTGAAGACCGAGCACTCCCTGAAGCATAACCGGCACTGAGCTGCCGTTTGTATTTGCTTTTACACTAACACCAGCGGGCATCTCTATCTTTTCCTGGCTCTGATACACCACCGACTCATGAGACGCAAAAACATGCGCTTGGCTGTGAAAACCGTAATATAAAACACTGCCATTCGCATGACGAGCAAAGTCCCGAACATCACTATCGTCATAGTTAAGTATTGCTACACCCTCCTTTTTCACGGCCCGGATAAGCTGGCTTTTTTCCTCGATCAGCTGTTCTCGTGAACGAAAGAATTCAATATGAACCGGCGTCTCACTGAGGCGTGTGACGATAGCTATATCTGGTTTGAGCCAGCGGGTAATTGAGCGAATATCTCCGGGCCGATCTGCTCCCACTTCAAGAACAAGCCATTCAGGATATGAGCCCGGAAACACGATCATCGTTGCCCCTTTGAAGATGGTTACGATCCAATGCAGTGGATTGCTCCAGCCACTAGAGCGACCAATGATCGTGAGTGGAACACCGATCTCGCTGTTATAACTTTTTTGACTTTTGCGGATGGTATATGTTGCCGAAAGAACTGTTGCAACAGCATCTTTGGTTGATGTTTTACCTACACTTCCGGTAACCGCTACGATCCGCGGCTGAAAACGGCGAAGAATAGCACGGGCTTCCCAGGTTATGATCTTTATAATAATACGTTTGAGTATTTGTTTCATAGTGCAGAATAGTAAAGCGAAGTTGTAAGGATAGAGCTATCGGTCAGGCGGAACTTCGTAATAATTTATTAAATAAGTTATCAGATCCATAAACGGGTCTGTCAGTGTTTGTGAAGCGTACTGGGTTCCTTGCGGTTCGATCGTGTACAGGAACACAAGAAACTTGGGGTCGTACGCGGGGGCATACCCGAAAAACGAGTGAAGGTATTTATTCTCATAGTAACCGCTACCGCCAACAATTGGGATCTGAGCTGTGCCGGTCTTTGCCGCTATTGAGTGGCGATCACGTGCATGTTCGCCACCAGCTAATGCTTCATCGACAACATTCACCAGCATCCTGGTAATAGTCTCTGACGTAGTTGGATCGATCACTTGTTCACCGACATCCGGCACCAGTGACGTTGACCCGCCAATATCATAAACGATCTTCCTGCCAACATGAGGTGTCACAAGGCGACCTCCATTTGCCAGAACAGCAAGGGCGCGTGTCGTACTGATCGGTGACATAGCGATTCCTTGCCCGTATGACGCAGTAGCAACTTCAATATCTCGAGCTGTTTCCAGGTTACTGATCAATCCGCTTGTCTCGCTTGGTAGATCAATTTTGGTTTTCTCGCCAAGTCCGAAGGCCCGCATTTTATTAGCAAACCTCTCAACATCTACTTGCTGAGCAACAAATGCTGATCCGGTATTAAGTGATTCATTGAGAACATCCTGCATTGACACAATACCTCGGCCAACACCGTCGTAGTTCTTTATTGTATATCCGCTTAATTCAAGAAATCCTTTGTCATTGTATGTAGTGTCAGGTGTGATTGCGCCGGCATCGAGCCCGATCGCCATAGTTATCGGTTTTATGATCGACCCCATTTCATGAACATTCTCGATAAGTGGATTCTTGAACATCGACTGATCTGTACCACTGCGATCGTTGGGATCATACGTTGGATCTACTGCCATCGCCAGTATCTGACCGGTTGCAGGATCCATAATAATGCCACCCGTCAAACGAGAATTCCAGGTATTCGATATCTTTTCTAGCTGACTTTCGAGAAGAGCCTGGACGTTCGGCTCAATACCGGTAACAATGCTACCTTGCTTTGCTGATCCTTGAAATATCGTGTCCTTCATATTTGAGAACACCTCGGCAAAGAAATTTACATGAAGCTGACTATTGCCGCGCCTTAAGACTTCTTCATAAAACCTCTCAAGTCCGTATTGACCGACGTTTTTACCGTCCTGATACCCTACGATCCCAAGCGTGTGAGCTGCCATTGAATCGCCCGGATAATGCCGCCATTTCTCCTTATAAAGCTGCACACCTTCAAGTGGCAGTTCATCGAGAGCATCAGCTGTTACTCTATCGAGACGTTTTGCTATCTCCTCGTAGGGATCATCTTCTTTGGCCGCCTTTTCTAAAAAAGATTCCTTTTCTATATCAATAATTGAACTCAGGAGTCTATAGGTCTCCTCAGGTCTACTGACTTGCTGAGGATTTATCGCGACAGTAAAACCGGAATCGAGAGTTGCCGCCGGGAGTGGCTCGCCGTCATGCGGTTGAAAGTATATAGTACCTCTATTATACAAGTTGTGATTGGGGCGAACATACTGATGATCTGCCTCTTCACTGTACTGAGCTCCATTAACGATCTGAACGAGATACAATTTCCCGACCAGCCCGATACCAACAAGTATTACTAAAAATAGAAGTGCTCGAATTCGACCTGTTGATCCAATAACCGCCATGTGATATCCAGACTACACTATGATCGGACTAGATACTACCTTGAGTACCGCCGGCCTGACCAAGTGCAGGTCTTGTTATATATGTCACCCGGTCTTCCTCGACAAATCCAAGCTCCTTTGCCTTTTCCAGATCAATATCATTCTTCTGGTGAATATATTCAAACTCAAGGCTGCCTATCTCAGAACTCAATAGCGCTAGCTCCTGCTGAAGATCCTGCCGCTCAACAACATTATATACCGTTTGGTTGATGGCGTAGAAATAAAACCCTACTGAAAGTAGGAACATAGATCCAAGCACCCACACGGCAAAACCGTCGGAATAATATTGTGATACTGTTTTTTTAAATTGAGTCATAGTAGTTTATATTTTCTTTACTCATGCTTCTTTGTCATAAAAGTATCTTCCAGTACAAAAATAATTTTGTATTCGAAGATAATTTCATAATGCAGGATTCTTTTGGAATATTCGTAATTTTGCACTTCTTGATCGCGGATTTGCTTCTCGTTCCTCATCGTCTGGTCCAACCGGCTTCTTGGTCACGATTGTGCCAAGCTTTTCTTTTGACCATTCACGAAACTGACGCTTAACTATTCGGTCTTCCAGACTATGAAAGCTGATCACTGCAACACGCCCGTCAGGAGAAAGAACCTCGAGGCTCTTTCGTAGACCCTCTTCGAGCACCGTGATCTCATCGTTTACCGCCATTCGTATTGCCTGGAAGGTCAAGGTGGCCGAATGAAGTCTGCCGTGTCGATACCATACCGGAACAGCCTCCTCAATGATCTGTGCGAGCTCCTTGGTACTTTCGATCCGCTTTCGCTCTCGTGCCTCTGTTATGCATCGTGCGATGCGACCGGCGAATCGCTCCTCACCATATCCTCGGATGATCGTTCGAAGTGCCTTCTCATCCCAGGAATTAACGACGGTCTCTGCTGTCACGCCACTGTCGCCCATCTCGCTTGCATACATCATCTTCAGAGGCTCGTCGCGCCGAAAACTGAAACCTCTGCCTGACTGTTCGATCTGCGGAGTGCTCCAGCCAAGATCAAATAGGATCTTGTCAACAGAATCATGTCCTACCGTTTTTAGAGACTGATCCAGATCGCGGAAATTATTGACAACGAACGTTACACGGCATTTGTTGTCAGCGATTACTCCGGAAAGCCTCTCCTTAGCCCGAGCGATCTGTTGACCATCAGCATCGGTCCCAATAAGCTCAACTGAGTCACCGTAGCGATCACAGAAGGCTGATAAATGTCCGCCGTCACCGGCAGTAACATCAAGGATGATATCGCCTTCTTTCACCGCTAGCCCGCCGAGCACTTCCTGAACTAATACTGACTCATGCCATTCCATATACGTATACTTCATTTCTATCGTTCTCAGAATTCCTTCGTTTCGCCGAGCTGTTCGGCGAGAACATCCGCCTGCCCTTCTATCTTGCGTTTGTACTTACTCCACGCCTGGTCATTCCAGATCTCGATCCGATCATAGACTCCGGCAAAAACAACCTTACTCTTGAGACCGGCAAATGTTTTAAGAAAATCCGGGATCAGAATACGGCCGTTCTTGTCGATGTCTACTTCTTGAGCTCCGGCGAACAAGAATCGGTTGAGGCCTCGTTTATCTGCTTTTGAAAGACCAAGCTCACCAACATGCTTACTCAGTTTTTCCCATTCACTCATCGAATACAGAAAGAGGCAGGTATCTAAACCGCGGGTGATGATCACTTTTTTACCAAGCTCTTTACGAAATTTGCTCGGTAGCGCGATTCGAGATTTATCGTCTACTGAATGGGTATATTCGCCGATCAGCATATGGTTGTGAGAGTGAGGTTAGGTAACCTGTCGGGTTCCGCTCGGTAATACCGGGCGGAAACTGACAGGTTTTTCTATACCACTTTCTCCCACTCATCTACCATTATATCCCACCACCTCCCACTTGCAAGCCCCTGTATGTGGACAACCAGTGACTATTCAGGCAAGTAAATGCACACAAAAAGAACGGCTCACATTGCTTGTGAGCCGTTCTAGTCCATCTTTTATGAATCACTGACCCTCTTTGGGTTTCAGTAGCGGGAACAATATAACGTCGCGTATATTGTGGGAATCTGTCAGAAGCATCGTCATGCGATCTATCGAAATAGCTGAGCCGGCTGCCGGCGGTAGACCGTACTCAATAGCTTCAATGTATTCCTGATCGAACGGCTGAGCCTCCTCGTCTCCGGCTTCTTTTACCTTCTGTTGCGCTTCAAACCGCCTCTTTTGCTCGACCGGATCATTTAATTCTGAGAATCCATTAACTATCTCCAGACCGCCAACTACTAACTGGTACCGGTCAACCATTGTCGGGTCATCGTCCTTTTGTTTAGCCAGCGGAGAAAAATCAGTTGGGTATTCGACAATATACGTAGGCTGAATGAGCTTTGGCTTGCATGTTTTTTTATAAATATTATCAACTATCTTTACGGTTGTATCAGAATCGGCTACCGGCACACAGAGCTCTTGAGCTTTTGCTTTTGCTTGCTCGAGCGAGAGGCTTCCTACATCCTCAATGCCGGCGTGCGTTTTGAGCAAATCGGTATAGGTAATAACATCAAACGGCGCAGCATACGAGATCATATCATCGCCAAACAGAACATCGGTGCCGCCGGTGACTCGTTCTACGGTACCTTGAATGACTTGCTCAATAAAACCGCGGTGTCGCTCGGCCGTGCTGTAGGCAACATAAAATTCTACCGTCGTAAACTCCGGATTATGAGTTACATCTATTCCCTCATTTCGAAATAGACGTCCAAGCTCGTACACCTTCTGGTAACCGGCCACAAGCAATTCTTTGAGGTACAGCTCGGGGGCCACACGCAAGTACAGATCTAGATCGAGCGCGTTGTGGTGCGTTTGAAACGGCTGAGCAGTCGCGCCACCGGCAAGACGCTGAAGGACCGGTGTTTCAACCTCCAAGTATCCGTCGTCATCCAAAAATGAGCGTATCGCCTGAACGATCTTTGAGCGAGCTACGAACCGATCACGCGTTTCGTCAGACATTAAAATATCAAGGTATCGCTGTCGGTACTTTGTTTCCTGATCCTGTAGACCGTGCCATTTCTCGGGCAAAGGACGCAGTGACTTGGTCAGCATTGACCAGTCGCTGACCTCGAGCGTTTCTTCACCACGCTTTGTGACCAAGAGTGTCCCGGTCCACTGAATAACATCCCCTACATCAACTGTTTCCTCCCAAAGATCGAAGAGTTCTTCGCTCACTCCTTCACCGCGCTTAAGCAGACCCTGGAAGCGAGCTGTTCCGTCGCTTATATTGCAAAACGTTATCTTCCCTTGCGGGCGCAGCGACAGAACTCTACCGACAAGCGTAACCTTCTCTCCAACCTCAGAAAGCTCAGTAAAACGCCCTCGCAGATCTGCGAGTGTATAGTCCGCACGTGATTCTACCGGATACGGATTCACACCCCGTTCACGTAGTTTTTCAAGTTTTTGGAGTCGTTCCTGTCGGATCTCCTCGATTGATGCCATAACAAATTACTGATACTTCACCTACGAAATATCTTTTATAACATAACTCTTAGCCCCACCCGGTGTTTGGGCAACCACCTCGTCGCCTTTCTTTTTACCAAAGATCACCTCACCGATCGGTGATTTAATTGATATCTTACCCTGTGTTGTGTCTGCTTCTTCAGTTCCTACGATCGTAAATTCTTGAGTTTTTCCTTTTTCCTTCTGGACCAAAACAACATGCGACCCTACGGTTACCGAATCTACTCCGTGAGTAGAGACGATCTCAGCGTTCTTCAAAAGATGTTCGAGGTGCGCAATACGATCCTCAACTTTAGCTTGCATGTCACGTGCCTCCTGGTACTCTGCGTTCTCAGAAAGGTCGCCAAGTGACTTGGCGTATTCGAGCTGATCAGCAACTTCCTTGCGACGACGTGTCCGTAGATATTCAAGTTCGTCTTGCACTTCCTGATGCTTTTCCGGAGTTAAATATTCTTTCTCATCAGCCATGAAATGAAAGTTAGTTCGTAATTTTACTATATTCTCTCCTCGCCAGGTTTTAAAAAAGCCCGCGTTCTGCGAGTAGTCAGTAAGTACTTATCTTGTTGAAGACCACTAACTACCCTATTACTGTCATATCTGTGACGGTAATAAACGCGGCGCCCTTAAAACCAAGGCTTGAATGTAGTCTCATTCTTTTCATCCCGTCTATTATAACGAGGAGTTTATTGTATTGTCAATGTTTTTATGTGTGCGCACAGAAAACCAAAAATATTTAGCTTTATAGAGCCGTATATATTGATTTCTCCTGATGCATCCAGTCAATAAGATTTCTCATGACCCAGACTCCTCCGTATAAGTTTTCTCGAGGACCCCGTTCCATCACTACAACAAATGCATATTTCGGCTCGTCATACGGATAAAAACCAATGATCCAAGAGTTCACGCTAGCCTTTCCGATCTCGGCAGTACCGGTTTTTGCGGCAACATCAAGGAATGAAGTGTTCAATCCCGCAGCAGTGCCGCTCGTTACTGCGCGGCGCATTCCCTCTCGTACCACTTGGAAATCTTCTTCGGCAATAGGAATATCTTTCTCACCGGTCACCTGAGATCGATCACTCTGCCGCAACATCGGCTGCACCCGATAACCACCGTTGGCAATAGCAGCGGTTGCCTGAAGCGCCTGAATAGGCGTGACCAGTGTTCCATACTGACCGATAGAGGTGTTATACGTATCACCTACTCGCCACACCTGATCTTCAAAGTTATCTTGTTTCCACTGCGGTGAAGGTATTACACCCTTTATCTCACCTGCCAGATCAATGCCCGTCTTCTCACCAAATCCAAACATATTCATGTACTTCTTGATCTTGGTGATACCCAAGCCGGGCTGACTCTCAAAGCCGCCGCCGATCTGATAAAAATACACGTTTGAAGAGACAGCAAGGGCTTCGCGCATGTCCACCGCGCCATGAGCTTTCCAGTCAGCAAAAGATGTCGACTCATCCGGATCGTAGGGATTCGGCACAACAAGAGATCCGGTACTCATGATGGTTTTGGATGGTGAGATAATGTCCTCATGAAGCGCCCCAAGCGCAAGAAATGGCTTCACGATCGATCCGGCAACAAATGAACCTCCGATAACCCGGTTAAGAAACGGATTTCCTTCTATCTCTTGGATTTTTTGGATGGCCTCACTGTCCCCTTCGGTCATGATGCCCGAATCGTATTCAGGATAACTGGTTAGAGCGAGCACTTCCCCGGTTTCTACATCCATGATAGCACCGGCTCCGCCCTGAAAACCGGAATCGATCGATCGGTCACGTATAAGTTCGAAAAGTTTATGTTGAACATCACTATCGATCGCGAGATGAAGATTTTTACCGTTTTGAGGATGACGTACAGTGCTCCCCGAGCGAATAGTATTTTGTGCATCGATCTCAACGATCTGGATGCCATGCTGACCACTCAAATAATTATTAAAAGATTCTTCAACACCGCTTTTTCCATCGTAACTTACTCGATAATAGACACCCGACGAATCACGCGATGGATATTTAAGATACCCAAGTAAATGTGACAGACCAGTCTTCGACGTGTATTTACGATGTGCAAAATCATCTGTTGAAGTGGCAGTGTAATTCCAAGCCAGGCGTGTACGATCTCGATCGAATACCGCTCCGCGTTCAGAAAATATAAGAGCATGCCGCAACCGATTCTCCTGACTACGCTGCGCAAAATCCTCCCCTCTCACAATCTGAAGACTTGCGATCCTACCTGTATAGATAAGTGACACGAGAAGAAACACCATCCCCGTCATGACCACTACCCGAAACGAAATTCGGCGGTCAAATCTTCCTTCCATGTGGTGTCGATCAAATTGAGGAAGGTTGTGAGAATCCAGCAACACATCTTCGGGGTATATTTCAAGACCCCGTCCTCGGCCGAAAAATCGCCTGATTGCTTTAAGTATAGTTCGCATAAATAGAGTCTTTGACCTCCCCAACCGCACCAGAGAACCTAGCTTGACTGACGCACCTCATAAAAACGCAGCCGCGACTTTAAGGTCTGCACAACGAGAAACAGTACAAGCATGAAGACTGCCTGCCACGGCACACCAACACCGACCGTAGATGCCCCGAAGAGAATATCACCCAGAAGCGCCACCGCGATCGCCTCAGCATAATAATTAAAAACGAACAGCCCTAAGGCTGTCATAGGCAACACTACCCACCATGGTGCGAGCAAGACACCAAGTATAAGTACGAGACTGCTAAGAAGCCTGATCATAGGTGATGTATCTGATCTTTTACAATTATATTCATCTAAAACAACTGCTCATTATGGTCTACGATCCGCACCCAGCGAAGCTGGGTAACATTAAGGGGTGATCGAGCTCGAATATGCTGGAATGAGTCCGTTGGATCGACCCTCACCTCAACTACGCGGGCAAATTCAAGTGCGCGCGAGTCAGGAAGCGTTATTATATCATCCTCATAAACATCAATATCTTTTGGGATCTCAGCACGAAAAGACCCACCTCCCTCGCCTAGTAAGGTTACCGTTATATCTTCGCCCACAATGATACCGGGAGTTTCAACGCCGGTGGTTGAATACAATTCAGCAACTGCTGTATTTGCATACACCTCGTGAATACGCCCTAGTCCCACATCACCATAGATCACTCTATCCTCAACATCTATCCCTTGCTGACTACCCACATCAAGAACCACCAGATCATGAGGTGATTGTGGCGGCGTCGTCAGAACAGAGGCAAGAATTCCACTGCTCGTCGTCGCCCGAGACCACATATCACGAAACAATGTATTCTCCTCTTCAAGGATCAGTCGCTGACCTAGCTCTACTTCAGCAAGCTTTATCTTCTCACGAAGCTCCTCGTTCGTGTGCTGTAGAGAACTTTTTGTTGTGAAGTAGCCAGTAAAAGACGATGAGCCATCCGAAAATAAGCCGCCTATACTCCATATAGGCGAAGCTACTGCATGAAACACTCCGGTGATACCACCCGGTGCGAACATATACAAACCACCAACGAGAACGGTAACTATAATTACAATAGTTCCCGACAAACGACGGCGACGTCTCTGTTGTATTTTACGCTGTTGGAGGTAGTTCATCTTCATTAACAATAAGAACCTCTTCAAATGCTTCCATATTCTCCAAGATAACCCCTGTACCGCGCGCAACAGCTGTCAGTGGATCATCCGCGACATGAACAGGAACCTTAATATACTCCGTAAGCAATTGATCCAGTCCGGTCAGCAGCGCACCACCACCGACAAGATAGATACCTCGTTGCATCACGTCAGCCAAGACTTCCGGCGGTGTTGCTTCCAGCACCTCACGCACCGATTCAACAAGTGTATCTATCGAGTGAGAGATAGCCTCGCGCACATCAGTATCAGTGATCACTACTTCTCGAGGCAAGCCGGTAACAAGATCTCGACCTTTGACCGGCGCCTCAGTCGGCTCATCACTGCCAATAACCGTTCCGAGTTTCAACTTGATCAGCTCTGCAGTTTTCTCACCGACCAATATCTTAAACTCGCTTCGAATATACGACATAATATCGTTGTTGAGTTTGTCACCGGCAATGCGCAAGTTCTTAGCCTGAACGACACCGTTGAGTGATATAACCGCGATATCAGACGTTCCGCCACCGATATCAATGATCATGCTTCCCATTGGATCACGCACCGGAAGCCGGACCCCGATAGCTGCTGCCATAGGCTCTTCAACAATATGCACTTCACGTGCCCCGGCGTTCTTTGTCGCATCGCGCACGGCGCGTATCTCAACGTTGGTGATACCTGAGGGCACCCCAACCACAACGCGGGGACCGAGAAGCTTACGTGACTTCTCCTGAGCTTTATTAAGTAAATAGGCGATCATCTCCTCAGTGACCTCGAAATCAGAGATAACCCCGTCAATCAACGGATGGACCGCAGTGATGTGTGGCGGAGTTCGACCGAGCATTTGCTTGGCCTGCACACCGACTGCTACTACTTGATCTGTTTTTTGATTCACCGCAACGACCGACGGCTCATTGATCACAATTCCTTTACCACGAACGTACACCAGCGTATTTGCTGTTCCAAGATCGATGCCGATATCATTCGACATCCATCGCTTCATACGATCAAGTGACGGAAATTCGGGTAAGAAATCCATATATTCTCTATTCAGTAACGTATCGATTTATAATCACCTCGGATGCAACCACTTCAACGCTGTCTTCGATGCGATCCGTAAACTCTACCCCTCCTGCCTCGCGTGCTTTTGTGCTCACCACGGCGCGGGACGGAATACCGATGAGATCAGCATCAGCAAATTTTGCACCGGCCGACACCGCCCGATCATCCCACAGTACTTCCACGCCTAACTGAGTCAGTTTTTGATATAGCGCTTCAGCTTCGCTCTTCGTTTGCTCGTCATCGCTAAGCTGGATAAGATGCAGATCAAACGGCGCCACCTCCTTCGGCCAGATCATTTCATTTTTGCCTCCAAGTACTTCAACGATAGCCCCCATAAGTCGCCCTGGTCCGATACCGTATGAACCCATAATAACCGGTCTCTTTTCGTTCGTTTCATCGATATAGGTAAGACCGAACGCATCCGAGAATTTTGTTCCAAGACTAAATATATTACCCACCTCAACTGCTGTTACTTTCTCGAGATCATCCTTTAAAAGACCGAGGTCTTTCAAAACATCTTCTGAGTAGATCTCATCGTTTACGGCTATCTTTCGAGTACGATCTAGGTAGATCGTATCTTCACCGGCGTCCGTGAGTGTTTGAAACTCATGAGAGTACGGGCTAAAACTACCTCCGGAAGCAGACGTAAAGAACGTCCGCTCCCCAATACCGGCTCGATCAAAAATGCGAATATATGCATTCTTAGCTTCTTCGTAAAAAGCACTATGCTCTTCTTGCGACCGTGAGAAAGAGTACAGATCCTTCATTAAAAACTCACGTCCGCGCATTATACCGCTTTTCGCACGCTTCTCATTTCGAAATTTCGTTTGAAACTGATATACGTATGCCGGCAGATCTTTATATGAATGAATGAATTCGGTCATTAGGTTCGTCAACGGCTCTTCGTGAGTCGTCGCCAATCCCACCTCGCCTCCAGCACTCAATGTTGTTTTAAACCAGTTATCGATCACCTCATCGCTCCAGCGCCCGGTCTTCTCCCAAACTCGCTTGTCCTGAAGCGATGTTAAATGGAGTTCCTGGCCACCGATGCCGTTCATCTCGTCACGGATAATGCCACAGATCCGTTGCAGTACCCGGTACCCTAGGGGGAGATACGCGTAAGCACCGGCCATCTCCTTGTGAATAAACCCGCTTCTGATAAGCAGCTTAGCATTCTTCGCCGTTTCGTCTTTTGGTGCCTCTTTTCTTGTTTTTGTGAATAGTTCGCTCTGTCGCATACGGCTCATCTTACCGCAAACACCGCACCTCGACAATACGAGGTGCGGTGTTTGTACACGAACAAAGTTACATCAACTGTTTACGCCTGAATATCTGCTCGCCGCCTCAGGATATCATCAAGGGTGATAGACGGAACAAATGCCGGAGCGCTAGTTTCCGAAACAGTCCCATCGTCCGGCTGCGTCTTTACCTCGCCATCTTCTTCATCCTTACCTGGGCGCTGATCACTTAAAAGACCTTGGAACGCAAGTTCGAGTCCGTGCTCGTTCCAGATATCAAAAGCCTCACCCTGAAGCTCTTTGCGATCCAAAAATTCAGCAAGATCTATCTCTTCACCACGTTGCTGTTTGTACGTTTGAAAATACTCCCACATAAGTTGGAAGTGGCGGTCATACTCATTTTGAGGCTCTTCCTCGCCCGCGAGAACATTACGTGTATGCTCGTTTATATCATCTGAACTGAAAAGTTTTGAAGTGGTGTCGGTCATATGAAATATGATAATAATAGCTTTTTCACGTATATAAACTATATCACGAGCATAATTACAGGCGCAACAAACATTACTACGCAGCACGTTGCTGTTCCCTACTCTCACGAAGCTGCTCAAGTAGGTTATCTGAATCTACTTGGGTCACATTAATATCGGCCGATACCTCTTTATGGAACGCATCAAGCATGCCTTCCCTTGACCACATCCCAAGAACGGCACCTTGAACCGATTCAAAGTCATCCGGATCAAGAGATTCTCCGGTTACTTTTTCGTAGAAGTGCCACATAAGCTGAAGCTGAAGTTCGTTACGGGTTTCAGGCACCACTTCTCCGCTTAGCACCTTCGCCAAACGTTCACGTACTCCTTCTGCAGATTCTGCCGATGTGTGAGGAGGTTGTTCAAGTGACATAGTGAATAGTAGCTACGTTACAAAAGATTCAGAATATCATTATACGTCACCGCGATCATCAGGAGAATGAGTAGCGCAAAACCAACCAAATTAAGCCCATTGGCTACTTTTGGATTTATCGGTGAGCGCTTAACCGCCTCGATAGCCACCATTACTAACCGACCGCCATCGAGCGCCGGAAACGGCAGCAAGTTAATGATCGCCAGGTTTATCGAGATAAGCGCCGTAAACTGAAGAAGGTAGACGAACCCAAGCACGGAAGCGTCACCAACGAGCCCGACAATACCCACAGGGCCGGCGACCTGAGAGTAGTCAGCCGCACCGGTGAATGCATCAAAAACAAATACTGAAATACCGATCGCTATAGACTTCGTAAGCTCACCCGTGACCAAATACCCCTGCCAGAGTGCCTGGTGCGGTGCAAGTCGCAACGTTCCCATCATACTCATGGTAATACCGACCGCTTGACCATCCTCAATGACACCTTCTGCAGGTTCAATACTCTCGGTCAAAAGCTGATCTCCCCGTTCTATCGAAAAAGCAAGTTCACTATCCGGATTCGATTGAATGAAAGCACTTACGTCCCCGGGTAACAACGGTGCTTCCAATTGAGTTTCGCCTGAAGAAAGTCCGACAATGACATCACCGGACCGTAAACCCGCCAACTCTGCCGGAGAATCCGGCGCGACTGTTATAACCATGAGCTCAGGATCGGTTACGGTGCCAAGCGCGTCATACTCCACCGGCGTTGGCTGACCGATCATAAAACCAACTGATATTAAAAGCCAAGCAAAGATCATATTAAAGGTGACGCCCGCAACTAACACGAGCGCCTGCTTGTACCGCGGCTTGCTGACAAAACTACGCGGGCTACTCTGCGCTCCGGGGTCATCCGCGTCGTCGTAGTTTTCTCCGAATATCTTTACAAACCCACCTATCGGCAAGAGATTAAGTGTGTATTCAGTCTCTCCGATCTTAAATAAACGAAGAACTCGAGGCGGAAGCCCGAGTCCGAATTCATCAACTCGAATACCGGATGCTTTTGCAACAATGAAGTGCCCAAATTCGTGCACTAAGATCAAAAGTGCCAGTATGATTATAAAATAGAGTATGGTCATGACGATTTAAATCTCAAATTCCAAGCACCAAATTTCAATGTTCCCAAATATTCCAGCGCGCGGACTACTTTGATCTTTGATATTAGAATTAATGATAGTGATTGCTATTTGTAATTTAGTGCTTTTGCTTAATGTAATTACTCAGTAATTTCTTTTTTCTTTCGTTCCTCCATTTCTTCAAGGCCCTTGTTGGTTTTCTTTACCAGATCTTCCATCTGTTCTTTCAGACGATACTTATCATCTTCGCTAATATCACCATCTTTCTGTTGATTCTGGATATCGTCCCAAACCTCATCTCGAGCAGTACGCACCGAAACCCGAGCCTCTTCAAGCTTTTGTTTTGAAAGCTTTAAAAGCTGCTCTCTTCGCTCACTCGTTAATTCAGGAAACGTCACACGCAAACCCTGATCATCCACATTGACCGACAGACCAACGTTTGCATTTTCGATCGCGCTCTCAATAGCGCTTGAAACACTCTTGTCCCACGGTACGATCCGGATCGTCTTCGCATCTTCGGTTGTTACCGTTGCAACCTGGTTGATCGGCATCTGTGAGCCGTACACCTCCACTTTTACTGAATCGAGCACGGCGGGTGCCGCGCGTCCAGTACGGATACCTTTGAACTCGCTACTTAGCCAGTCCTCTGCGTCTTGAAGCTGTTTTTTAAAATCACTAAAATCGTAATTCATACGTGAGCGCCTAAGTTTAAAGAAGGGTTTAAGAGAAGTGTTCGTATCATACCAAGGAATATAAATTGGAACAATATTACAAAATATCAATAAAGGTCATAACGCCTGCCCAAACCATAACTGCAAGGACAGCTATAAGAAACTGTGAGAAAGCGCCCACCAAAGGCTGTGGGATCTCATATTCACTATGGATCCACTCATGAAATGACTGCAACCAGCCGAGTGGCCGAGGAGCCAAAAAATAACCAAACTGAAGCACGTCCGGCAACACGCCACCGACAAGACCGGCAACGAGCACCGATGCAAAGCTTGGTGTAAGAACAACGAACGCAAGCACGGCAAGTATACCCAGACCAAAATCAACTCCCAGCTTTACACAATCACCGAGAAACGATCGATCGAACACCATTGTCTTGTGAACCACACCGTGACTCTCCGGCGTTCGCTTAGACACAAGCGTATAATCCCAATGCGGGATCATATCCAGCAAAAAATGACTCGCCACACCAACAGCAACACCGACAACCGGGTCTGTAGTTATCACCGCTGCTGCTGCGGCGCCAACAACTGAATGCGTACTAAGGATCATAGGTCACATCTAGAGGCGCAGGGCAATATACTCGAGCAGTAATTTTAATGATGATCCCGGATCATCAAGATACTGTTTATATTTAGTAATAATTTCCAGTCCGTCTCTGCTTCGCCGGGTAAGAGTGCCATCAGCCGCTCTCAGGCCGGCAAGTACGCGCTCGCAATTATCCACAAGACGTCTGGCGGCTGTCTTATCCTTTGCCTCGATAATAGGTTTGAGTAGCTCTATCCGCTCAGGCGCACTCGCGCGAAGAAATATTTCAGCGTCAACTCCCCTGCTTGTGTCTTGTCTCTGGTCACCCAGCTCAGCCAGCGAACCATCAGTCAATGAAATAAGAGCAAGCCTGGAACGGAGAGTCGGCAAAAGACCGTCAGCGTGAGGCAGGCAGAGAACGAATACGGTTGACTGGGCCGGATCCTCAAACGTTTTCAGTAATGCGTTTTGGGACGCCTGTGGTAAATGATCAGTTTCAATAACAATAAGTGTTCGCGCTGCAAGAACCGGCTTGCGCGCCTGCTCCTCTCGTATACGTCGCGCTGTCTCTATGGACAGTGGTGACTCGATGTAACGATAGAGATCAGGATGACCCTGCGGCGGAACCTCGAATACTTGTTCTATCGCTTGCGCAATACTGTCTCGCACATGACCTCCTTCACCCACCACACAAATAGCGTGATGCTGTGAAAGAAGTTGAACAAGATTATCTATCATATACTGCGTACCTATCGCTCCTTATAACGTATAAAAATATAACGAGATCAAAAACAACTCTTTATCTTTTAGCAGCGATCGTTCTCTTGTACATCTCTAGATGTTCCAGTGCAATACCGGTCCCTTTAACCACACACAGCATCGCCTCATCAGCGAGTGCACATTTTACACCGGTTCTTCTATACACCAACTCCGGTAGATTACGAAGCTGAGATGACCCGCCCGTCATGATGATCCCCCGGTCAATAATGTCAGAAGACAACTCCGGTGGAGTTTCCTGGAGCACATCTTTGATAGCGTTTATCATCTCCTTGAGTTCCTGATTGATCGCCTTGGTGATCTCGTTCGTCTTGATCTCGACCGAGCGTGGCAGACCGGAAACATAGTCACGACCTTTGATCGTGATCGAACTCTCTTCATCGAGCGGCACAGCTGAACCGATCTTGATCTTAATATCCTCAGCTGTTTTATCACCAACCGCGAGATTGAACGTTTTTTTAATGTAATCAGTTATCGCCGCGTCTACACGATTTCCTGCACACTTCACAGATGTAGAAGCAACAATACCGCCCAGCGAGATGACCGCAACATCGGTCGTACCGCCACCAATGTCAACGATCATGTGTCCGGCCGCTTCGTGAATAGGAATCCCGGCCCCGATAGCGCTAAGGATCGGCTCTTTGACCACGTATGCGTGCTTAGCACCTGCACGAACCGCCGCCTCAACGACGGCCCGGCGCTCGGTTGAGGTGACGCCCGCAGGCACCGACACAAGCACCTCAGGTTTAAAGAATGTCCATTTACCGAGGGCTTTGCTTATGTAATAGCGAAGCATTGCCTCAGTCACTCGATAGTCAGCGATCACACCGTCCTTCATGGGCCGATACGCGATCACGTTATCCGGTGTGCGGCCGATCATGATCTTCGCCTCGTTGCCGACCGCCAAGATCTTATTGTCTTCCTGCGAGACGGCGACAACCGACGGCTCGTTGAGCACGATACCCTTACCAGGTACGTATACGAGCGTATTTGCTGTTCCAAGATCGATACCAAGTTTTCGAGTGAATAGTGCCATACCATTGAGAAGTAAGTATCTAGTATACAGTATTATGGAGTATGGTACCCCTTGCCCCCTTTTTTGACAAACCTGTTCTCAGTGAAGCGGCTTTTCTATTCTGTGACACCTCTAACTATTTCTAGAACGTAAACTATAGAGGCGGCATGTCACATCCGTGAGAGGGATATTTAAGGGGATGACAAAAAGTAATATCTCATATATGATATACTCTTAAATCACTTAACTTCATACGCCATGACATCCCAATCTCAAGAATTTCTTACCCACCTCGGCTCTCTGATCCACCAGCTTCGTGAAGAGCGTGGGATCACTCAAAAAACCTTTGCTACTAAACTCGGTACGGCCCAAAGCGCAATTGCTCGCATTGAAGCCGGCCAGCAGAACATCTCAACTGAAATGCTTTCTCGCATTAGCGCCGTACTTGAGCGAGACTTGGTCAACCTCTCCGAGGGTTCTTTAAGTATCCAGATCAACGGAGGCAAGAAATTAAGCGGCACTATCCCTGTCAAAACCTCCAAGAATGCCGCCGTTGCCCTACTAGCGGCCTCCCTTTTGAATAAAAGCACCACCACTCTCAAAAGGGTTCCGAAGATCGAGGAGGTTCACCGACTCATTGAAGTGCTTAAAAGTATCGGTGTGAGTGTGGTCTGGAATAACGGCGATCTTACCATCACACCCCCCGAAAAACTCTCCCTGTCTGATATTGACGCAGTTGCTGCCGGGCGCACGCGCAGCATTATTCTCTTTATCGGCGCTCTCCTTCATCGGAGCAAACGTTTTCGTATCCCTCAGGCGGCCGGGTGCAAACTTGGCGCGCGCACGATCAAACCACACCTCTACGCTCTCGAAGAACTCGGTGTATCTATCACGACCAAACATGATAACTACACGATCGAACATAAAGGGCTCTCAAGCGGACGTATCGTGTTATATGAATCCGGTGACACAGTCACAGAGAACGTCCTCATGGCTGCTGCTCTAACGCCCGGCACGACCACAATTCGCTACGCTTCTGCTAATTACCAGGTCCAGGATCTTTGCTACTTTCTTGAGACGCTTGGTGTAAAGATCGAGGGTATTGGCACCACAACTCTTGTGGTTCATGGCATAAAGGAGATCAACACACCGGTCGAATATCACCTTTCTGAAGATCCAATCGAAGCAATGTTCTTTATTGCGGCAGCCGCGGTCACCCGCTCCGCGATCAAGATAGAACGATGTCCGATCGATTTTCTCGAGCTTGAATTACTCACACTCGAAAAGATGGGCTTCAAGTATACCGCAAGCAAGCGCTACAAAGCCGCCAACGGCAAGACAGACCTCGTTGATATTAAAACACGGCCTTCTCGACTGATAGCGCCGAGCGAAAAGATCCACCCACGCCCATACCCGGGGCTCAATATTGACAACCTTCCATTTTTTGCAGTTATTGCCACGCAGGCCGAAGGTCAGACGTTTATTCACGACTGGGTGTTCGAGAACAGAGCGATCTATTACAAAGAGCTCGACAAACTCGGTGCTGACACGATCCTCGGCGACCAGCATCGCTTCTATGTGACCGGACCGACCAAGTTAAAGGCCCAAGAGATCGTCTGCCCCCCTGCCCTACGACCCGCGGCCATCATCTTAATCGCCATGCTTGCAGCTGAAGGAACATCAACGCTACGTAACATCTACAGCATCAACCGCGGATACGAAGACCTTGTAAAGCGTTTGAACAGCCTCGGTGCTGACATTCACTTATTGCGGTCGGTGTAAGAGATCCACCATTGCAATTACCTGTGTTTTTTGAAACGATGGGAGCTAACCTATACCGCCATGGTACATACAGACCGTATTCGTGAACAATTGCGTGAGAAGAGAGCATACGTGTGGACTGCTTTCAGCTTTCTCATCTTTTTTCTGCTACTCGGTCTTGTTACTGAGACCGGATATCGGATCTTCTCGACATTAGGACTCACAGACGCCGGAACCGTGAAGATCGTTCTGCCGGACACAAATATGCAGGTGTACCATAACGATACGTATGTCGATCAGAGCTCAGAGCAAGGCGAGATCATTACGCTCAACAACCTTCCTACCGGCGAGCACAGTATTATTGTTGCACGACAAGGATCATATCCTTGGGCAAAAAAATTCAAACTCACGGCCGACGAAACACGTGTTCTTGAGCCGTTTCTGATACGACACAAACTCCCCCAAAGAACAGTTGATTCAAGCGCCGATCATTTCGCTGAGCTCGTGAGCGAAGTACAACGAACACAAGTACCGACAAAAGAATCACCGCTTTCTTCCCCGGATCAACCGGTTTTAGTCTGGGTAGAGAACAATGTGATCCAAGCGCAGTGGGAAGGTGACCTAGATAACGCACCTCACTCATTTTGCGTAGACTCAGAACAGTGCCTCAAGAGCATTTCTGCACTCCCTTCTGACGAACCTATAAAAAACATCACTTTTTACCATAACCGAAGTGACGTAATACTATTCTCTTCCGGAAACGGTATCTACGCGCTTGAATTAGTGGCCAGTGGCGCACCAAGCTTTCAGCCGATCTTCGAAGGAACTGACCCGAATTTCATAAAGACCGGAACCACTACGATCGCCGTCTTGGACGATGGTCAACTTTTTGAGGTTGGACTCTAACTACGCTTTACAGAGCGAGATTCTGACCCCCTCCTTTTTCTTTGTGACAAGCGACGCTTGATACAAAATACGAAATACTAGATACTAGCCACATGTATATCATTGACGTTATCCCCATAGCAAAAGGAATGGGCAAAGATCATTTGTCATATTTTACCTCACAAGAGGTCCTGCCGGGCAAACTGGTCACCGTACCCGTACGCAAACGCACGCTTTCCGCGCTTGTCGTGAACTGTGAAAGCGCACAGAAGCGCAAGACCGAATTGAAATCCTCCGGCTTTGCACTCAAGAAGATAGCCAAGCTTCACAAGACATCCTTTTTAGACGAAGGACTGATCACCGCTGCTCGAGATACAGCAACATATTTTGCCACAACGCCCGGCCGAGTACTTCAGACGATCATTCCAAGCGCGATCCTAAACGATCTATCTTCGATAAAAAAACCCAAGAATTCAACACGGAATACGAAAAAGAACCTTGAGCAGACGAAAACAACGCACGAAAAGTTCCTGCTCCAAACACAGCCAAGTGAACGCCTGGCACACTACAAAAGCCTGATCCGAGAAGACTTCGCCAAGGATCAGTCTGTTTTTTTCTGTCTCCCGACGATCGAAGATATCAACAAAGCAAAAGCAACCTTAGAGAAAGGTATCGATACCTACACTTATGTTTTGCACAGCAACTTAAGTAAAAACAAACTCCAAGAGATCTGGAATGAGATCACGCAACAGAACCATCCGGTACTGATCATTGCCACACCGCTTTTCCTATCGATCCCCCGAAATGATCTCGGCACGATCATAGTCGAACGTGAAGCTTCCCAAAGTTATAAGCAACAGTCCGCGCCATTTCTTGATATGCGCACTTACGCTGAGTTCTTATCACGCGCACGCGGTGTTCGTTTTGTTCTCGGCGATACACTTCTTCGAGTTGAGACACTCAAACGATACCATGACCTTGAGTTTACTGAATACATGCCGCTCAAATACCGATCACTGACCTCTGCACAAACATCACTAGTAGATATGCGCGAAAGCGTCGCTAACGAGAATGATGAATTCCCGATCATCAGCCCGGAACTCAAGGAACTTCTTTCAAACGCTCTCGAGAAAAGTGAATTAACCTTCTTGTTTGCAAGTCGCCGGGGACTTGCTCCAATAACTGTCTGCGGAGACTGTGGTGCCCTGGTTCGTTGTAAGTACTGCGAGACTCCTGTTGTGCTTCACGAAATAAGTGAGAATACTGAACACAATGTATTTCAATGTCACAAATGTGGCACAACTCGCTCGGCCCATGAAACCTGTAAAAGCTGTGGTAGTTGGCGACTCAACGCTCTCGGTGTCGGCGTCGAAAGAGTTATTGAATCGATCACAAAGTCATTTCCTGATGTCACCATCTTTCGAATAGACAAAGACAACACACGCACCCATAAACAGGCCCTCAGCGTCATTGAAAAATTTTACCAAACACCCGGCAGCGTCCTGATCGGCACTGAAATGGGTATCCTCTATCTTTCTGAGGAGATCGAGAATATTGGCGTTGTCTCCCTCGACAGCCTGTTTTCGGTACCTGACTTTCGCATTAACGAAAAGATCATCAATATTCTCATTACGCTTCGCCTTCTCGCGCAGAAACAGTTTCTGGTCCAAAGCCGAAACGCTGAACAACCTATTCTTCAGCACGGTCTTTCCGGAAACCTGATCGACTTTTATCGACAAGAGGTGACGGTCCGCAAACAATTTTCCTATCCACCTTTCACTGTTCTTGTTAAGATCACTCGTCGTGGAACCCAAGACAAGGTTGAAGCAGATATGAAGTGGCTTCAAGATACGGTTGGATCTGATCGCATAACCATGTATGCCGGATCCCCACCGATCGTAAAAGGAAAATTTGTAATGAACGCTCTTATTAAAGTTCCACGTGAGCAGTGGGTGGACGAACCCCTCCTTACGTTACTTAATTCCCTTCCACCTCAATTCATTATTCAGATCGATCCGCAAAATATTCTTTGATCACGTTTGGCACGTAGACAAACCATTTGTAACAATGCTATAACATGGTGGACTGTTCTTCACCATCAACCATGGAGATCACTGATGCGACGACTCATCGCTACCGCTCACACTCCTGTGCACATTGTACGCACACGCGTACTGCACCTGAGAATACTCTATAGACGCGGCCGCGGGAGGTTCAACGGACACGATTTCACCCCTTGTCCCAAGTGCGGAAACGACACGCTCGCGAAAGCCAACTTTGATCTTAAAAAGAGCGACATCGCTGGTCCCGGCATCTGGCCAGGCGAATACCACGGTCAATGCATACATCCGCACTGTGATCATCGTGAATCTGTGTGACCTTCCGGTTTGATCTCCATAACAACCTTCTGCCCTCTCCGTAAAACGGTCCAGGGCTTTTTCTTTTCTCACTATTCCGATACAATTCACTGATCATGCCTATATCAAAGATCGTTCAGGAAGGGGAAGGCACTATACTGCGCAAACGAGCCAAGGACATTAAAGAATCCGAGATCGGCTCTGAGACTCTTTCGAATATCATCCAAAAAATGAAAGACGTTCTCGCCCTCCAAGACGACGGGGTGGCAATAGCAGCGCCACAGATCGGCGAATCACTGAGAGTATTCGTGGTATCCGGTAAAGTCTATGATCAACTTGAGAGATCTGATCAACCAGAACTCGACAGAATCGATGAGTCCCGCAAAAAAAGAAGCCCCGACAAAACATTTATTAATCCCGAGATCATTAAAACCTCAAAGGAAACCCTTCCTCTTGACGAAGGATGCCTGTCGGTTCGTCACTACTACGGGCAAGTACTTCGCCACAGTAAAGTTACTGTCAGAGCACTCGATGAAGAGGGCAACGCATTCACAGAAGGGCGTTCCGGTCTTCTCGCGCAGATCTTTCAGCACGAGACCGATCATCTCAACGGTGTTCTATTTATAGATAAAGCAAAGAAAGTTGATTATCGAGCGCCGAAGGAGAAAAATGAAACAAAATAAATGGAAGGATCTGAAAATAAAATATTAAAGTGTAAGATCCTTGTAAAATAATAGATCACCTTTAGATACTTTTCATACATGAATACAAACATAAAAATGGTTTTTTTCGGCACCGACGATTTTTCAATACTTGTTCTCGAAGAACTAGCTCGTCGCGATATCCTTCCTGACCTTGTTGTCACCGCGCCGGACACACCACAAGGTCGACAGCTCAAGGTTCTGCCACCCTCGGTAAAGGTCTGGGCACTCGCTCACAACATACCGTTCCTTCAACCGTACTCACTAAACGAGGCATTCGGCAACGAACTCAAACGTCAGGAATGGGATGTTTTCCTGGTAGCTTCATACGGCAAAATAATACCCAAGGAGATACTGGATATTCCAACCAATGGATCATTAAATATTCACCCTTCCCTGCTTCCGAAGCTTCGCGGGGCTTCACCGATCCAGAGTGCTATTCTTACTGAAGAAGAAACCGGAGTAACACTCATGCTTATGGACGAAAAAATGGATCACGGCCCCATAATTGCTCAGAAAAAAGTTTCTATCGACAGCTGGCCACCTAAGGCAAATATCCTAGAAGCCATTCTTGCGCGTGAAGGAGGTGCGCTATTTGCTGATAATCTTCATCCGTGGATCAAAGGAGAGAAAAAGTCAGAAGAACAAGACCACTCACAAGCCACGTTCACTAAAAAAATAACAAAAGACCAAGCCGAGCTTGATCTATCAGACGATCCTGAGAAAAACTTTCGCAAGATCCAGGCGTTTCATGAATGGCCACGTGCGTACTTTTTTACGACCAAAGACAACAAGCAGTTTCGGGTGATCGTTACCGATGCAAAACTTCAGAACGACCAACTGGTCATTAAACGAGTTATCCCTGAGGGCAAGAAAGAAATGGATTTTGAATCGTTCGAACGAGGATATCGAGAATAAAAGATTCTCTACCGGATATCTTGTGAGTCATTCGGCTCGTTATCGCCCTCACTCATATCCTGCAGAAGATCACTTCCTACTCCGCCCGGATTTAACATACGAGAATGACTATGCGCCTGCTCAGCATCCTGATACAAGGCGGTCATGATAATTGTTATTGCAACCGCCCAAACGAGTACTGCCACAAAAAGATATGGGTGGATAGGCTTATGTTTACTCGTGCGTATATACATACATTATTATGTCTATTTACGACCCCAGCCGCGAAGCATCTCTTTTAATTTCTTTCCACCTTTCCGTAGCAGAGTTGTTTGTTTTTTCTGGTGAGACTTCAACTGCCTCTCAAGATCATCGCGCGCCTCATCAATAGCGGCATATAGGTCTATTTCTTCAGCCTCGGCATACAGGTCTTTGCCGGCAATATGTAGATTAAATTCCGCACGATATACCTCACCGGTTTTGTGGTGTTCGGTTGTCCTGCCCAGGTCAACATCGCACATCGCACTTTCATCATTCGGGTCAACTAATTTTTCACTAACTCTGCTAAGCTTTTTTTCAAGATAATTGGTTATTGCATCGCTAAGATCAATGTTCGTTGCCTGCACAATATTGATTTTCATACAAGTATATATTTATTGGCCGTAGTTTAATTACGATACCCTTAGTATATCACAGCAGTATTTACACTATTCCCCACCTCGTCCGCCACACTCTGAGTTATGTGATAACGGACCACCTGCACTATCCCGCACTATCTTTGATCAATGACAGTGTGCAGAGATAATACTTACCAACACAGATAAACAAACGTTATACACCTCGTCTTTTAAAATGCGTAGGTAATACGATCTTCTGGAGCACATTCCCGGTCATTGCCACCATAACATCGTCTTTCGTTACTCCTTCCGAAAGATTTAGTAATGCGTCCAAGCTGTACAAGGTAAAGAGGTATCGATGGCGCTCTCCGACAGGAGGGCACGGACCGTAATATCCGATATTCCCGGACGTACCTACCCCCAATGTACCGTCTGGATCTTGGCCTTCAGGTATATCAGTTGTCTCCGGCAGTATGTCAAACACTATCCAGTGATCGAATACACCGGTTGGGGCATCAGGATCATCCATTGTCAACACAAGAGACCGGGCTTCTTCATCAACACCGCTAATAGTAAGAGGTGGACTAATATTGTCACCGTCACATGTATATTTAACCGGTAGATCTTTACCTTCCTCAAAAGCAGTACTGGAAAGTGTAAGTCCATTCCTTTCTAGATCGTTCATTTTGCTCATTTCTCTTTAGACAGCGCAACAACCGTATTTATGACACACCGGAGATAATAAAACCGCCCAGCTAATGCTGAGACGGTGTCGAAACGCTTCTATCATGTGATGACGCTTATTTTTTGATCTTTCTCTTCCTCGGGACTAAACTTTTCTTGGTGAATTTCCCCGTGCGCCGACCGGCCGGTTTCCCATGGATCGGACAATCCGGATTTTTTGAGCTGATGGGGCCGAATATCACTCCGAGTGAATTGCGATATCGAGAACAAGAACATTTCTTCCCGTAAATTACATCATCACATACAGGACAGGTTGGATACGTAGTACTGTGCTCGTTACCACATTTTCCGCATCTGATTTCAATCATCTCTCACTCTCCTTGTTGCATTTTTGAAGCAAAAAATAACTCTCAGCCTCCCTCTCCCCACGTATAGTACCGTTCTTTACACTTCGTGCAAGCAAGCAAATTAATGTGCAACCAAACCTACAATAGTGTGTAACAACCTGTATTACATGCTCTTATATCGCTTCACTGTTGCACAAAAGACATCCTCTCTCACAACAAAAGCTAAAGGAACAGCGTACCAATCTGCGCCAGAACAAAAAATAAGTATAGCACAACGAGCAAGAGTCCTTCCCTTCGAGAGATCGATCTTTTTGACTTCAAGAAAAGCGACGCAAAGAAGAAAGACAAAGCAGTAAAAACAATACCGACCATCAAAATGTGCGAGTCATTCAAACGAACGGGAGAAATGAGTGCCACTATTCCAAGCGTCAATGTTGAGTTGATAGCCGCCGCCCCAAAAATATCGCCGAGCGCCACACCGCCGTGTTTTTTCAATACACTTCGCAAGCCAATAGTAAGTTCAGGCAGACTGGTACATGTACCGACGATCAATACCCCCACGAGTACTTCAGATATACCAATTGCGAGCGAGAAGTCCTTTGCGTTTACAACTATCGTAAGTGTAGCAACGATCAAAGCAGCAACACCTATCGCAAAAATAAGTAAGTGTTTAGAGAAATCTTTCCAACTCGTAGCAACCTCATTCACTGAAGCAACTAGGTGAGGACGGAGAACTTTGCGGCCCAAAATAGTATCGTCAATGTCTAGAAGTCTAAATATAAGCACAACAAAAAGCACTAACAGTATTGAACCGTCAAGCCGCGAAAGCGTACCATCGAGCGCCAGCATAAGTGGGGCAAGCATCACAGAGAGTTCGATGAGCCGATTTTCCTTAAAGTGTGCGTAATCTTTAAGATTGATTGAACCACCCACAACAGCAACGGCACCAAGTATAAGCGTGAGATTCACTATGTTAGTACCGAGAATATCTCCAAATGAAAGCTCTGATACACCCAAAAGAGCGGAATTGATACCCACCGATAACTCAGGAAGCGCGGTCGCGAGTGCGATCAAGAAGAAAGAAAGCACGTACTCAGAGACGGAAAGAAAACGCGCCAGCACACTCAGCGACCGAACAACGTACTTCCCTGCCTGGATCAAGGCAAAGATCGCTATAAAAATGACAAGAAGAGAATAAAAAATATCCATAGATTCTAAGTTCTGAATAATGTGAAATCCTAACGATCTCTTCACAATCGGTATCTAACATATATCAGTATAACTGAAATAGTATCTTACCGTATGGGGACTGGACATTCTAAATACAGAAATTCTAAAAGCCACCATTACACCGATCAATTTCTGTGGCAGAAAATCTTCGGTTTGCTAAGATGGTTACATGTCAAAAAAGAAGATGTCCAGCGGCACAGCACACAAACTACCGAGCGATCTGCGAAGAGCGCTTTCCTCCTCTTCGAAAGCCCTTGTGACATGGGAGGACATTACACCCCTTGCCCGCAATGAATGGATCTGCTGGACGATATCGGTCAAGACCAAAGAAACAAGAAAAAAACATATTGAACGAGCAATTGAGGAACTCGCGGAAGGAAAGCGCCGCCCGTGCTGCTGGATGGGTTGCGTCCATCGGAAAGACAAGCCGGCAAGCCCTTCACAAAAATACCTACTCAATAGACATTCCAAGAAGTCATCGTGAGGACCATCAAATCTATGAACGCCTCAACGCGTTGAGGCGTTCAGCATAATACATTACTGCTATCGCGATGAGGTTAAACCGGTGTTTGCTCCGATTGATAAAGGAAGTTAGAACGTGTTTGGTATAAAAAGAACCCTTCGCTTGTCGCTAAGGGCTCAGTACGCAATATGGATTTCAGAGAGCTTAAGTGCCCTCAGCCAACGTCGGTGTAACTGTACTCTTTGCCTTGTAGGTCAGGGCATAGCTCTTCGAGCTTTGCACGAATAACTTCAAAGCGTTTTTCGGAGAGTGATTCCCAATCACACACCTCAAACCAAGCAACTTTGTGCAACTCTTGAAGCAGCTTGTGCGCGGCGTCGCTTTGGTTGCCAATACTCGAATCTCGTTGTTGCACAAGAGCGCGTATTCTTCGATGTAACTCCCCACAAGCGTTATTCGCTGTCTCATGTGCTTGAGGAGAGTTCGAACCAGAAAGACCTTCTTCATATCTGACTTTATCTACGAGCTTGTTTATTTCCAGGTCAGATGTGTGCTGGGGATAATAAGGTGCTCCACCGGGCATGGTGCATCCTTTCAGTTAAGAATTAAAGGAACAGGAGTGTTTGCCAACAATAGTACCACTGAGAATGAAGTTCGACTTCACTATTTCCACCACGTCTATCTCTTCCTCTGAAGCCTCTTCGGGTGATTCGATTTCAGGATGCTTCTTTCTTTGGGCTGGAGCTCAGACTATATCATCTGTGACAGTAGAGAAGGTCTTGAATTCTTCGGAATTTAAGTAAGCCTGAGTTTTGATCAATAGCAAGGCTTTATCGCTAGGATCACGAGGAACAAGTCGGCAGATTATCCTTAATCGCGTTGTATCTTGGTTTGTCAGGCACTCTATTCCCAGAGGATAGTCCTCCTCAGGTTCTGGTGTTCGAAGACCGCTTCCACCAATTGATCGATAGTACCGATCAACGTTATGCACCGCACTTTTGAGCTTGAAAACAACAAATGATTGCCCAGACTCAAGAGCTTGGATCAGACCACCCTCCCACGCAGAAACAGGCTCGTATTGAGTGATCTCCATGTAGAAGCTTACATATCTTCTCTGACGGATCTTTATTTGCAGCAAACGTCTCCATTGCGTTTTAATGAACGTAAGCATCTACAGCTCCTTCTGTTTTGTCAGGTTGGGAAACTCTTCATAAATACTGACATTTAAATTTAAAATGTCAATATTTGTTCTTGAATTCTAACCTGAATCGCAACGAAGACTTTTGAACGCCTCAACGCGTTGAGGCGTTCAGCATAATACATTACTGCTATCGCGATGAGGCTAACCTAACTCCCGAGGTTAAACCTCGGGAGGATAGAAATTTGCTCACTCCCCACGGAGGCAAGAACAACAAAACGGCTACGCGCAAGGCGTAGCCGTTTTGATCGTTTGCTCCGGGGGTGGGGATCGGGGTCAAGTCACTAAGCTCACTCATCCCTTCGGTCTTCATTCACTAAGTGCTTCCTCCCCGGACTCGGCGACAAGCACTCCCTTCGGTCGTCTTGTAATACCGCCTCCGTCTTTCGATCCCCACCGCCGAAGAGAACCAGAAAGACCCTACCGCTGTCGCGATAGGGTCTAACTGGTTCTAGCTCCGGGGGTGGGGATCGAACCCACGACCACTCGATTACACTTATCCAACTGTTTCCAGAAGGGGTGGACTATATCATCTCCCGTTGTTTTATAACACGAGGGAGCGAGGCGCTTCCCATTCGCTGTTAGGCGAACGGTACTCCGTAAAGGATAGTCTCTGAACCTTTCCGCCGACTGGCGGACTTGGCTGCGGATTTCCATATTCTTTCGAACGTAGGATTCCCGACAATTCACCTCGTTATCATTCCTGAGTTTCCTCAGGAAGCTGCGAGACACCGTCGTGAACCTCCATATGGCAATTGGCACAAAGTAACACACACTTTTCGATTTCAGCTTTTATCTTTTCCCATGACCTTGTAAGACCACGAGCAGACATGCCGAACTCTTTCTTTGATTCATCCTTATGATGAAAACTAAGTGCGCGCGGAGATTTGTGGTAACCACACAAGGCACACTTACCGCCCATATGGTCGCGAGCCATCTGACGAAGTTTTTTTCTTCGTTTCTTCACAGCTTCACGCATATATACGGCGCGGTCGGCGTATGTTCGTTTTTCTGGCATACATAGTTGAGTATACCATCTTCAACAAACAAGTAGTTCACAGTCGAGCGCTCTGCCGCTGAGCTACCCCGGATTATGAGGAGCGGAACGGGATAATTTTTCTACAGCACCCGCTTTTTGAGAAATTTCATTTCTCAGATTCCGTGGGGCGAAATATACTGAAAAGCTTGTTTTTCTGTATATTGAGCCTCAACGGAACGAGGACTCAGTCCTCGGAAAGCGGGTGCTGACAAAAGAATTATCACATTGCGTCCGAACTGCACGCCGTGGCAAGGTTTCCTTCCCCCGGATATTCTGTATGTGTAAGTACATCTACGCCGTCAGCGCAAGCTCTGCTTGCCAGTACGCTTTTGCATAACTCTCGCACATCTTCGGGGCAAGGTCTGCTTACCCCGAAATGATTTCTGTAAAATACAAACGCTCACTGAGCGTCTTAACATTGTACTTAAAAAGAACAACTTCGCAAATTATACATGACCATATTTTCATTGCTATTGTATTTAAAGTAACGTACACTGTATGAAATCGACTCTGCAACAGATACTCTGTTTCAGCTCACCGGTTTACATTATCCACGTTTCTCAAACAACACAAGAATGGCACAAGGAACAATCAAAAAGCTAATGTCAGATCGAAACTTCGGTTTCATCGACATTGAAGGACAGGACAAAGACCTCTTCTTCCACGCAGACCAGCTGCAGGGCGTAACATACGACGAGCTTAACGAGGGCGACACCGTAGAGTTTGAAGTAGCTGAGACCGAAAAAGGTCCAAGCGCAAGCAACGTTACTCGAGTTTAAGTACAACTCAAGCAAATCAAAAACACCCGCCAGGAGGCGGGTGTTTTTGTATTCTCGTACTCGTACGTAATTGGATGGCTAGTTAGAATGACTAGCATCTGAAAAAACTAATTCTCCTCTCCCTCATCTCGAACAGTTCGTTCCACTCCTTCCTCTTCTACCGAGATCATAGCGTCATGATCTGCACGAATAGTAGCTGCGAGCGTGGAGCCAAAACTCTGATCACCCTTACGGGAAAGAAACCCGTACCACGGGTAGTCCACTGAAACATCGCCGTCAGCCTCAGCTCGAGCAACTGCCGTTACACTCTTAGGAATGAATCCGAACAGATACACCCGTGAATTGTATGTAACCTCGGTCGCCTCAGCGTCAGTTGCAATGTCCTCCACTTCCTCGTTTTCTATCGCGGCTGAAGCAACCTTGATGCCGAAGTCATTTGCTGAATTCACCTCATTTGCAGCCGCTAGCCGTGCCCGCACTGCTTCTTTCTGCTCAGGATTCCACCCTCTGACTTCAGCCCCAGAAACACGCAGGCTTATATTGCTCCTTGTTAGCGATTCAACGGAATCCTCATCATCACAATCGTCGCTCCCGCATACTTGTCGAATTGACACTCCTTGATACAGAAGCGGACTCGACTGATCTATCATAAGAACATCCATTAGCTTCGGGCTTGCCGCATCAATTTCCTTTGTTGCCCTAAGACTTGGTGTTGCTTTATCAAGCTCCTTGGTCACGCCCGTACGAGTTGGAACACCGTCACCATCATCGTCTTCATCGTGTGGATCAACAACTCCTTCGGTTTCATTAGATCGCGATGAGTTATGATTTTGTGCCCGACCGTCTGAATCACTTTCTGTCCTGACATCAGCGTGACCGTCAGCATCTGTGTCTGAATCGTTCATCTCTCGCTCTTCCTCTGAGTCATCCGAAACACCGTCGTCGTCACTATCCTCATCCTGAGCAGAAACAGTGGCTGACCCCTCAGCTTGGATCCGTACCGGTGATTCTTCGTCTGTGTCATGATCGTCTCCATCGTGCCCTTGCACCACAAGAGCGCCTCCGGAGAGCGCCATGAGCATACACATCGCAACGAGTACTGAAAAATTCTTCATATTACGCTTATATTATACTTATATTACATCCGGTTAATTACTGTTATTTATCCTTTTACGTATCACTGCCACTAGCAAGTAGTCTACCACACAAGTCTATTAATCTACCTCAGGTAGGTCCTTTAGTGATAGTCCTGCCGACTATCAAAAACAGTTTGTGCTTTTTGCATCCCCTCTTCCGGTGTTATGTCGCCTTTACGCACCGCCTCTGTTATAGAAGCCATCTGCGCCGGCTCACCGTCCAAACTCCCCGTACTCATTTCTTGTAAAAGACGCTGGTTGATCCGTTCGATGGCTTCCTCAGGGCTTATCTCGGGTTGTGGTTCAGGTGTTTTTTCATTCATATACAAACTATATCACTTTATGTCTACCACGGTATCATGCTACAATCCACATATGACATTTTCACATCCGGCGGTCTATATTCCCACAACCCTTACCGTACTGCTTGCTGCAGGGCTCGGATATACCTATTACGACTTCTCAATGAAGCTTGAGGCGACGCAAAGCGAGCTTGCTTCGAGTACCGAACGTGTTGCCGCGCTTGAAGATGAGCTTGCGAGCTCAGAGAAGATCAGTACAGAGCTTGCTGAGCGACTACGCGAGGAGGAGGCGATCGTTGATGAATTCAGCGACACGATCCGAGAACTTTCCGGTGATATTGGTCACCTAACCCGACTTGAAGAAGTTGACGAGGAACTTTTGCAAAAATACTCTAAAGTATATTTCTTAAATGAACACTATCACCCGGGACAGCTCGAGAAGATCGACCAGGAATACGTTCAAAAAAGCGAAGAAGAATATGTCCACAAAAAGGTCTGGCCTTTCTTGGAGGAAATGCTTGAAGACGCAGAAGATGATGACGTAGAACTACGTATCATTTCCGCCTTCCGTTCGTTTGACGAACAAACCTCGCTCAAATCACACTACGATGTCGTCTACGGTGCCGGAACGGCAAACCAATTTTCAGCCTCGCAAGGATACTCAGAACACCAGCTCGGAACAACTATTGACTTCACAACCCCTCAGCTTGGCACAAACTTCAATAGCTTTGACCAAACCGAGGCATACGAGTGGCTAGAAAACAACGCACATAAATACGGCTTTGTTCTCTCCTACCCCGAAGACAACGCCTACTACCAATTCGAACCATGGCACTGGCGTTTTGTTGGCGAAGAACTTGCTGAAGATATTCACGACGACAACACAAGCTTCTACGACATGGACCAGCGCGAGATCAACAAATACCGCGCAGACATGTTTGACTAACCTGTCGTCTACCCTTCATATTCAGAATGGAAAAATACATTCTCTTCGTTTGGCATGCTGCTTGGGATCCGATCGAGCGTCTGTATCGAGCAAACGCAATCGGCTCGGCATTTATAATAGCCGTAGGTAGTATTATTGGCTTTCTTTTCCTGCCAATTACGATCGGAATTTTTCTTCTTTGGCTTACGCTCCGTTATGTTTCAAACAAAACACTGCGCTACACACTCTCCGGTCTGATCGTCCTTATTACCGCTTTTGTAGGAACAACCTGGATCTATGTCATGATAACGGAGCCGTCACTTGATGCGCACAAAACAGGACTAGAGGAACGAACCGGAAGGACACAGCAAAAAAAGAATAGTGACCAACACTAAAAAGATAGTGGATCTTTCATTCATTTTGCATTGACTTTTCAAGTATGTGGTATATACTATTGGGACCAAAACGCACTCTCTTGAGGTTGAGGAGAAGCTGACGTTTGGTGTATTATTTTTAGGTCAATACCACGATGCAAACAGGAACAATTGCGAAGGTAACTGACCGTGGCTACGGCTTCATCAAAACTGATGATCAGGAAGAAGACATTTTCTTCCACGCCAGCGAGCTCACGGAAGGTGACTTCAACAGCCTTCAAGAAGGCGACAAAGTTACGTTTGAAGTTGGCGAGAATGACAAAGGTCCATTCGCCCAGAACGTTACTCCAGCAGCTGAGTAATCTTGCTCACTGATGAATAAAACCCCCACTTTCGAGTGGGGGTTTTATTTTGCCTTACTATTTATTTTATTACCTGTTACCTGACACGACTGTCAATGTATTTTGTCAAAAATACATATGAGTATATGATACAGACAGTTGTTGTTTTCAGTTTGCACTTTCAACCAACCACAAGGAGGGGGTTCGTGACCGTACGCAACATACCTCGGGAACACTGCAACGAGTTTGATCCACTCGTTCCGATAGACCTCACGGCGATATCATTCAATCTCACAAAGGAGTACAACGAGATCATCTTCGTTCCAAGCGTCGGACGACTCGCCTTCGTAAACCAGTGGCCCGCCGGGTTGCAAGAGGATCTGGCCGCTGATTCTTTCTTGTTCGATGAGCAAGCAGTTCCTGTCTGCAATAAACTCGGCATTAGCCGAGGCAGAACATTGCTTCTGCGAACAGGAGCGGATCAGAAGACGACCGTGGAATGTAACGCTATGGACGCACTCACAGAAACTCCGTACAGGATATACTGCGGAGTGAACAGTGAAATGCTGAGCAGTCCTGAGTCATGCAGAGACATCAGCCCGATGAGCATGCTCGTCGTCTTCGATCAGCGACTAACACCCAGGGCACAGAGCTCACTCCTAGAGCATCTGAGCTGGGGGCTGTTTACTCAAAAGTCGCTCGGGGCACTCATCTCACATGGAAACGCTGCCCCTCTCTCGATCGCAGTATGCTCCCCGTCAGCTCATCTCAAAGAGGTGCGCGAGGCCGATGGAGAAACGTCGGTTGAAGTAGCGGTGAAGCAAACCCTCTGCACTGCTGTCCAGCAGGCACTTGAACGTAGCTCGTCGGCTTCGACCTCGCTTGCATAAACACCGTCACGCTCGACACCTTCAAAGCACAAACGCCATACCGCCTTGCTATCACGCAAGATCGGTATGGCGTTTTTTTACAGCTTAAGAGACTTGAGATATTTTTTAAATTCTTTCTTTGTCTCACCGTGGTAAAGACCAAGATGGACCGTTGCCTTAAGAAAGCCAAGTTTGGAACCACAGTCAAACCGATATCCCTCGAACATATCTCCATACAGAGGGTTTTTATCGTTTACATAGGCATGTAAGGCATCTGCTAAACGGATCTCCCCTTCTAGCTGCGTTTTCTCAAGCTTACGCAAATACTGCCAGATCTCAGGCGTGATAATGTATTTGCCAACGACGCCAAGCCTCGAAGGCGCTTCTGCGGGAGTTGGTTTCTCAACCAGATCACTTATCTTATACAGACGATCTTCTACCTTTTTCGCTTTCACAATACCGTACTGCGAGACGAGCGATTTAGGAACCTGCTCAAGACCGATAATAGGCGCCTGTAGCTTTTCGAATGCATCTCGCATCTGAGTCAAACAATGATCTTTGCCGATAATAACATCGTCACCGAACAACACAGCCACCGGCTCATCACCTATGAGATGCGCAGCTGCCAAAAGCGCGTGACCGTCGCCCCGCGCTTCTTTTTGGCGTACATACGTGAAGTTGGCCATCGAAGAGATGCGCCTGGTCTCATCAAGCATCTGCTTTTTTCCTTTTTGCTCAAGTATCCGCTCGAGCTCAGGAGCGGAATCAAAATGATCTTCGATAGCTCGTTTCCCTTTACCGGTAACGAATATCACCTCCTCAATACCCGCGGCAACAGCTTCCTCAACCAAAAACTGAATAACCGGCTTATCAACAAGCGGCAGCATTTCTTTTGGCTGAGCCTTTGTAGCCGGCAAAAATCGAGTTCCGAGACCGGCTACCGGCAAGATCGCCTTTCGTATACGTGTCTTCATAGTAAGCTGTTTTAAAAACGTTTAGTAATGCATCCGTTTCTTTACCTTTTTTTGTTTTTCTAGAGAGCAGGCGTACAATAACGATTATACACGTAACTTTTACCCTTATGAACTTTAGCGACATTATAAAGTCCTACGACGTCCGAGGTGTTTATCCTGATCAGATCAATGAAGAGCATGTCCGTATTTTAGGCGGCGCCTTTGTGAAGTATCTCGGCGCAAAGACCGTTGCCGTTGGACGTGATTGCCGCACCTCTAGTCCGGCTTTTCACACTGCGCTTATTGCCGGTATCACTGAGCAAGGCGCTAACGTGATCGACATTGGAGAGGCTACTACACCAATGGTGTACCACGCTGCCGGCACGCTTGATGTTGATGGCGCAATAATGATCACCGCCTCTCACAATCCTCCGGAGTACAACGGCATGAAGTTCGTACGCTCCGGAGCAATACCGATCGGCAAGGAATCGGGACTAGCGGAGATCAGTGAGATCGCCGAACAAAGTCCTTTCACTCCTGCAGAGCACCCAGGAGATGTTCACCCGATCGACATCAAAACCTCCTACAGCGACTTCATTACAAAGTACGCGGACATTGATGGTAGCGTGCTTACCGCTGTTGTGGATCCCGGGAACATGATGGGGGTGTTGGATATTGAAATCCTCAAGAAACTCTCCCCTGCCCTAAGTGTGTCGGCTATTTTCGATAAGCTTGACGGCACTATGCCAAATCACGAAGCCAACCCGCTCAACAAGGAAACCCTGACAGACTTGCAAACAGAGGTAACCAAACAGGAGGCTGATATAGGTATTGCGTATGACGGAGACGCTGACCGGATCGGCTTTGTAGACGAACAAGGCCGCGTGATCCAACCTCATCTGATCACCGCCCTGCTTGCCCGACATATTCTTTCTAAGAACCCCGCAGCAGCTATAGCGTACGATGTTCCCTCATCCCGTTCAGTGAACGAAGAGATCACGAAGCATGGCGGCACCCCGCTCCTTACCAAGGTTGGAACTGCCAACATAAAGTCAGAAATGCGTGAGCAAGAAGCGATCTTTGGAGGTGAATTTTCCGGTCACTACTACTTTAAGGACCACTTCTACTCTGAGGCACCAACCCTCGTGGCAATTCTCGTGTTGAACATGATGGTTAGAGAAAACAAGCCGCTCTCAGAACTCATTGACGCGGTTCAACACTACCACCACAGTGGCGAGATGAATTACGAGCTTGCGCCGAACACGAACAAGAACGCCATGCTCACCCAATTTAAAGACACATATAGTGACGGAGAGCTTACCGAACTCGATGGAATCCGCGTCGACTTTCCCGACTGGTGGTTCCTTGTACGCCCATCAAACACAGAGCCACTCATGCGAATGGTAGTGGAAGCAGCAACGCCTAAACTACTCGAAGAAAAGAAATTGGAGCTATCAAAAATCATTGACAAATAGTATTAAAACGTTATCTTATACATAGAAAGGAGGTTGTCATGTATATCCCTAATCCCAGGGAAGCAGCACAGGAGGCTGACGCCTCCGTTCTTACGTTTCTCGCCAAGAGTGAGGACAAGGTAGTGCGCCACACTGTTGCGAGTAATCTTGACTGCCCGGATAAAGTTATCGAGGCATTACTTTTCGACCCGGACGAAGATGTTCGCCGGGCAGCACAAGACACAGCTGATATCTGGACGTCAATGGCAGACGCGCGAGACAGCACTGACAGTGATCGTCTCCGCGAGTTAGCTAGCCATAAGCATCCTGCGGTTCGACGGCAGATTGCTGAAAACGCCTCGTGCCCTCAAGAAATTCGTGAAATTCTCAAGAAAGACGGAAACGATGAAGTTCGGAAAGCGGCACAGACCGGCCCCAGAGAACCTCCGACCATCATGTAGATTCTCTCTGTTCCATACCCTGCTCCACACAGAGCAACAAATAAATAAGTGCATCGCTCGTAGCGATGCACTTTTTTCTTTATTAAATTCAGCTTACAACTTTTTTACTTCACCGGGTGTCACCTCAAAGACCTGCATCTGCTCAAACGCCTGCGCTTCAAGACCTGCAAGATCACACCTTGACTCGGCTCGCTCCACATCCCGGAGACGAGCTTTGGTTTTAGGTTCGCTCGGCGTAAACACGCTGCAACAATCCTCGAACGGTCGCGTTGATATCTCATAGGTACCGATACGTTTCGAAAGCTGAATCGTCTCAAACTTATCGTATCCAATGAGCGGCCGAATGGTCAGCATGCTCGAGACCGCATCTACTGCCGTAAGATTTTCGGATGTCTGGCTTGCAACTTGCGCCAAGCTGTCTCCGGTAACCAAGAGTCCGTAGTGCTTCTCCTGCGCTATCCGCTCAGCGATCCGATGCATGGACCGACGAAAAAGGATCGTCCAGTACCCTTCCGACGCCTGCTGGGCTATCTGTTTCTGGATCTCTGCAAGCGACGGGGCGTAGACAGTCATTGACTCCCCTTTGAAGCGAGCGAGCACGCGAGCAAGATCTAGCGCTTTTTCTTTTGCTTTCTCGCCGGTATACGGCGCGGAGTGAAAATACACTGCATCCATCGAAAGCCCGCGTTTCATCCCTATCCAACAAGCAACCGGACTATCGATACCGCCGGACATTAGCGCAAGCCCCCTGCCGGACATACCGACCGGCAAGCCACCCGGACCTGACGTCTGGTCTTTGTCAGTATAAAGATAAGTTCCACCCTCACGCACTTCTATAAAAAGTGTAACATCGGGATCATCAAGATCCACGCCTAGACCAGGGATCTCGTCCTGAAGCACCTTACCCACCTGCACATTGATCTGCTGGGAGCTATATGAAAAATCTTTATCGGCTCGCCTTGTGACGAGGGCAAATTTCAAGTTTGTATTCCCCTTTATTAAAGTCCGGAATTTTTCTATCGCCACTTGCGTGATCACTTCAATATCATTTTCTACCATCACTGCCTCAGCAAACAAATGAATACCAAACACTCGCGACAGCGCCTCACGCGCAGGCCTTAGATCTCCGTCATTCTCAAGCGTGACCCGAATTCGTCCACGCTCCCTCTTGATCGTTGTATCCTTAGAAATAACGGCTTTTATATTAGAGACTAACCGCTCCTCAAAAAGACGCCGATTACGTCCTTTGAGGGCTATTTCCGAGTATTTTACTAAAATGCAATTCATGTTCTGTATTCAGTATTATGTATTAAAGATAAATACCGTATACGGAATACCGGATACTACACCGTCCGCGTTGCAGACCTTAATTCTTCCACCGCTTCTCTCACTATCTGTGACGCATTCTCAATTTCTTCCGTCGTATTCAATCGAGATAATCCGAATCGAACACTCGAATTCTTCACGTCTTGTCGATCTGTAACATGCTCCAGTACGTGACTCTTAATCTTGTTATTTGTTGAGCAAGCCGAACCGGTAGAAAAGTACACCCCTTTCTCTTCAAGCGTATGAAGTAGTGTTTCAGCTGAAACACCCAAAAAAGAAACGTTCAGTGTAGTCTCCAGTCCACTTTCTGGTGAGTTAATGACTACATCATCGATCTGTGTGAACACGCTCAACAGATACTCACGTAAATTCTGAATATGATCCCGATTTTGCCTCAGGTTGCTATACGCCAATTCCACAGCTTTCCCGAGTCCTACTATAGCCGGAACATTCTGTGTACCTGAACGAATACCAAATTCCTGTCCTCCCCCAACAATAAGCGGCTTCATACGCTGTTTTACTCCTTCTTTTACGACCAGCGCACCGACACCTTTCGGTCCATGAAACTTATGCGCACTGATCGCGTATGCATCAATATGCGTCAGATCAACAGACATCTTACCAAACGCTTGAACCCCATCCACCACCACATACACATCATCTTTCTTTTTCTTCACTGCATACGCAATATCATTCACCGGATTGATCGTACCGAGTTCATTGTTGACCTGCATTACCGCAACAAGCGCGGTATCTTCACGCACTACCTCACTCACTTGCTCCGGTGTAACCATGCCATACTGATCAGTCTTAAGATAACTCACTTCCCAGCCTTCTTCTTCAAGAACCTGGCACGATGAAAGAACCGCATCATGCTCTACTGCCGTAGTGACAATGTGCCGGCCTTTGCGCTTATTCGCTCGCGCAATACCCAGAATGGCTGTATTGAGCGACTCAGTTGCCCCGGAAGTAAATACGACCTCACTCTCTTTAACACCCAACAGCTCTGCCAGCTGATATCTGACGTTGCTCACCGCTCGCTCAGCCTCCGTTCCTTTGGAGTGCAAGCTCGAGGGATTGCCATACCGCTCGGTAAAATACGGAAGCATCGCCTCTATCACAACCGAGTCAACCGGTGTAGTAGCATTGTTATCTAGATAGATACTTTCTTTTTTCATGAAGTTGACAGTATAAACCTTTTGTTTTAATACTTCAACATATTGTCTTATTACATGTTGCCCTTCGACCTGTTACATTCCGAAAACGTGCCGTATGAACAATACGCTAACTTCACACCGAATACCTACCGATAGGTAGAGACAGGCCGGATACGGTATACTAAATACTGCACATGGATGATCGAGCTAAAAAAATGAGAGCGGTCAAAAAAGAGGTTGAGGCTCTTACTCGTTCTCCTCTTTGCCAAGAGCGCATCAAAAACGAAAAACTTCCGGTCGTCGGTGAAGGCGCACTCGATGCCGATATTATGCTCATCGGCGAAGCACCGGGCAAGAATGAGGCGATCACCGGCCGGCCGTTTTGCGGAGCCGCCGGACGGATTCTTGACCACCTTTTTCTATCAGTCGGAATACAGCGCGAGGATGTTTATATTACGAGCATCGTCAAGGACCGTCCGCCAAATAACCGCGACCCGACCCCTCAAGAGATCGCTGACTACGCTCCTTTCCTGGACCGACAGATAGAGATCATTCAGCCTAAGGTGATCGCCACACTCGGACGCTTTGCGATGAACTATATTCTTGAGCGATACGGCACACCGGAGATGATCCGACCGATCAGCCAGAACCATGGCAAAAAATACAAGATACAAATGACCTACGGCGACATTGATGTTATACCGCTTTATCACCCAACCGCTACGGTTTACAATAAAACAGTACGCAAAGATCTGGCAGAAGATTTTAAAATCTTGGCGAAACCTAATCAACCAATAAAATAATCCTATGCAAACAGAACACGGAATATTTGGCGTCGGAGTGGGAGTGATGATCAAGCGGGGCAACACAGTGCTTCTGGGCAAACGCCACAGCGACCGCGACAAGGCAGACAGCGATCTTGAAGGTCAAGGTTCCTGGACCTTCCCGGGCGGATCAGTTGAGTTCAACGAGAATTTGGCGGACGCAGTACTGCGCGAGGTAAAAGAAGAAACCGGTCTAGAAGTAGACCCAACGTCACTCCAGCTGATCAGTGTTGCGGACGATAAACTTGAAAAGAAGAAGGTTCACTTCGTCACGATAGGCTTTCTTGTCCCGGACATCACCGGTGAAGCAACAGTGATGGAGCCGGACGAAATAACAGAATGGCGCTGGTTTGAGATCGATGACCTTCCCACTCCTTTATTCAAACCTACAAAAAAGATGGTCGAGCAACATAGAGAAAACAAGCTTTATGTCCACAGGTAGCGCATTCGGAACTTCACCTTTAGAATGGAATAGTACTAACCATTAATCTTCATCTATGGACCTCATCCTTGACCCGCTCGCATCCACAAACCTGATACTCGCGCTTACCGTTGTTGTTTTCGGCACACTCGCCTACAGAGCAAGTAAAGATAAGACAACGCTCTATCTCGCCGCCGGATTCTGTCTTTTCGCCATCACTGATCTTCTCACCATCTTTGGTATCGGTACTCGTTTTGACGCACTTCACATCATCACTTTGATCAGCGGGTATATTGCTGTCGTTGCGGCACTCTACTTACTCTGGCAGAAGAAACCGGAGCCAAAGCGAAGCTTTATTAAGCGACTGTTCAGCCGTAAATAAATAAAAGCCCGTACATAAAAGTTTAAACAAAAAAGACCCGCTCTGAAGAGAGCGGGTCTTTCCCAATATGAATCCACTATATCAAGTTTGACCCCACTAAAACCCAAAACCGCCCAGCACTCTGGGTGCAAGGCAGTAAAGGTGGCGGCGGCATCCTCTCGGTACAAAGAGGAGAATTCCAGGCGACATTTTATAGTGGTACCCAGGAGATCCAGACTTATAAGCTTTATTATAATTGCTGAATCAGCTCGGGTCCTTTTTTTGTCTTATTATGATTGGAACTCCTCTTTAGAGAAGATTACCTATATTGTATTATGCCACTATCGGCGAATATTACAATAAGCGAGTCACACCGGTTTCGTGTATATCCTGTGGAAATCTTGTTTATATCAGTGGATACACAGGGGACAACTTCGGGATAACTCAGCGGCCCTCATGGTCATATTCTCAATTTAGACCTCAACTAAGCTTCCGTTAGATAACCTCGCCCAAATTTAAAACATATACACAACTTAAACCCGCCTAGCCTGAGCCAAGCGGGTTTAAGACTGAGATCAAAACAAAGGTTTACTACTCTACCTCTACTTCAGCACCTGCTGAGGCGCCATCATCATCCTCGTCCTCAACATCATTAGTTTCGTCCATAGTATCATCGTTTCCTTCTTCAAGCTGCTCATCAACATCACCATCCGGCAACGTTGTGTCTTCACCTCCTCCAGCAAACAAGATAATACCGAGTACAATAATAATGATAACGACTACTACGATCAAAATTGTGTTTGTAGAGCTTTTGCTATCGCCACCTTGTGGTTCTTGTGTTGAACCCATGTCGTTCTGCGGCTGTTGGTTAAAATCTTCTGGCATAAAGTTGACTTAAAATTATAATTGAGGCGTATCCGGAAGCACCGCTAAGCGGACACGCCCCAGGTACACTAGTTTGATTATAGAAGGTATAGTTACAAAAGACAATAGACGAAACGGAAAAGCTGTGGAAAGTACTGCATGGCAAGGCTATTCCTTCCATTTGCAGAATGCGCTATACTAATGGGAGTTACTTAAAAACCACTATTACATCTATGTTACGAACACCGATCATCATCGCAGTAGCCCTTCTTGTTGCGGGAGGCATTGGCTACGCCGTACTTTCCCAGACCAACACTTCTATCCCGATACAAGATGAGTTCTCTGATAAAGTTGTATACACGATCGATCTTGGTGTTGATACCCAGCCGCTGATCGAAGATTGCAGCGAGAGAGGCGGTGAATTCAGTGAATGCGGAAGCGTGTGCGAGCCGGAGGCCGAGATGTGTGCCAGCGTTTGCGCATATACCTGTGATGGTATTCCCGAACGAAATTAGGGACCTTGAACAGCCTCATAAAATGTGCTATATACTATATATCTATGCCGAACAATAAATCACAACGAAAAAAAGACAAGACCCTCCGCAAACACAAAAAGGGCCTCAAGAGCGGTCGCGAACTCGAAAAGCTGAAAAAACAAAAAATACGGAGCTAACAAAAATCCTCTAGCTAACGTTTGTACCTACAATAACCCGCTTTCTCTACTCTAGCGGGTTATTTTACTATATGGGTATGAGGACTTGCGTTCCCCTATTATCCCCCATATGATGGAACCGTTATGAGCAACACTCCAAAAATTCAGATTGAACATCTCTATAAGATCTTTGAAAAGAAGCCAAACACCGTCGACGAACTTCCTAAAGACCTCGTCTCAAAAAAAGAGACCGCGACGCAGATCGGGCAAGTGGTCGCACTCCAAGACATCAACTTTGATGTAAAAGAGGGTGAGATATTCGCTATCACAGGACCGACCGACTCCGGCAAATCTACGTTACTTCGCTGTATCAGCCGGCTCCAAGAGATAACCCACGGCTCGATTCTGATCAATAACGTAGACATTACCCAACTCTCTCAAGATAAGATACGTCAGTTCCGCCAAACTACTTTTGGAATGGTCTTTCAACACGTTTCTCTCTTCCCTCACCGAAGTGTGTTTGAGAACGTTATCTTCGGCCTGGAGGTCCAAGGAGTCCCAAAAAAGGAACGTGTTGAAAAGGGACAACACGTTATAGATATGGTTGGACTCAATCAGTGGTCAAACAGACTCACCGGCGAACTCTCCGGTGACATACAGCAACGTGTTGGTCTCGCTCGAGCGTTAGCCGTCAATCCTGAGGTACTCCTTATGGACGAGCCCTTCTCAGCACTCGATCCCCTCACTCGAAACGGCCTGCAAGACGAGTTTTTAAAACTTCATTCTAAAATAGGTAAAACAGTCCTTTTTGCTACCGACGACCTCAATGAAGCTGTCCGTATTGCCGACCGCATCGGCATCATCAACAGCGAAGGCGAACTGATCCAGGTCGGATCACCTGAGGAGATCTTACTCGACCCCGCAGACGAATACATAGAAAGATTCTTGAACGATATCGATAGACCGTCGGTTATCCGTGTCGAAAGCCTTATGCAGCAGCCCCGCCATGTTATTCAAGAGAACAAAACACCGGCAAGCGCTCTCGCAAAAATGAACGAGACAAAGACCGATTACGTATTTGTAATAACATCGGGTAAAGGTTTCCGAGGCATCGTAACCCGTGAACGTGCCGTGAGCGTGACCGATCCCAGCTCAACTCTTGCCGATATAACCCGCGCCTCAGATATCACGCACACGAACCGAACGATCAAAGAAGTTCTGCCACATGTGCTTGAAGGCGGCCGACCAATTGCTGTGCTGGATGACGAAGAACAATTTGTGGGCGAAGTCAGCCGAAGTGAGATCGCTGCTGTTCTAAAAAAGCAACAGAGAAGCAGTGTCTAAGTCTTTATTTTTTATCGCCCAAAAGCTATACGCAACAGTATGCCCCACTCAACAAACACCTACCTTTTCGTTGCCCTCGTCGTGGTCTTAGCAGCCACGGCAGGATTGGTTGGATCCTTAGATATTGCTGCTCGTATCCCGTACATACCGTTTCAGGAAACTGCGGACACCGTGATCGGCTGGCTAAATACGAATCTTGACCCACTATTCAGCAGTATAGCCTTTATCATCACCTCTCTTCTTACACCAATTCACTATTTTTTTACCCAGGCTCCGTCCGTACTCGTCATTGCTGTGCTTGCCTCTCTCGGCTACCTTCTCGATACATGGCGACTATGCTTACTCATCCTTATTTCTCTCTTGTTTGTAACCTCCTTCGGCCTCTTTGACGAAACAATGATCACCCTATCACTGGTCATTACCTCAACCCTCTTCGCCCTTCTCGTTGGCATACCACTAGGAATCGCCAAAGCCCACTCGCACACGCTAGCAAATAGTGTCGATCCGCTGCTTGATTTTATGCAGATCGTACCGCTGTTCATATACCTGATACCGGCAATACTCTTCTTCTCGATCGGAATCATACCCGGCATCGTAGCGACCTTTATCTTCTCAATACCTCCGGCTGTACACCTCACCGCCCTCGGAATCAAACAGATCCCGGATGAATACCTTGAAGTCAGCCGAGCTTTTGGCGCTACCCCCTTTCAGTCACTAAGAAAAATAGAGCTTCCGCTTGCCTTACCATCGATCATGGCTGGCGTACATCAGACCACCCTGCTCTCCCTCTCGATGATCGTCGCAGCTTCAGTGGTCGGAGTGCCTGGGCTCGGAGAGGTCGTGTACGCATCTCTCACCCAGTCACAGATAGGCCAAAGTATTGTGAGTGGCATAAGTGTCGTACTGCTGGCAGTAATGCTTGACCGAGTTGCCCGAGCGACAAACAAACATGTCTCCCGGCACTCCTAATTCGAACGTGTATTAAAAAAGGAGCAAAACAACTGATACAATGTAATATATGAATACTATTTTTAGATCATTCACCTTTCGCTGGTGGCAACTAGCACTATATGAGACCGCTCTTATTTCGCTCGGACTCGGAGTCGGATCGATCTGGAGCGACACATTTGAAGATCTAGCGCCGTGGCTGCTACTTGTCTTTATCTGCATCGCTCCGTATATCCTGTACCTGTACCTTGACCAGGTCTCACAAAAGGCAATTATTTCACGAAAAGATGACCCACGAGATCCGTCGCAAAAAGAAGGACGTTGATACTACACAGCTCGACAACGCATACTGAAGGCGTATAATGCCCAAAGCTACGCCCTCCCACTGCTTACGTGGATGAGGTTAGTACGTTAGTAAACAAACATTAATTACCTTAATACGAATTTCTTATGAATAAAGCCATCACTATCATCGCCATTCTTGCAATTGTTTTCCTCGCCGGAATACTCTTGTTCGGCGCGGGAGAGGAGCCAAAAGCAAGTGGCCAGGTATACTTCGGTATAACTGATGCCGCTGCTGACATGGGCAACATTAGCGAGATCACCATGACAACCGAGCGCGTTGAGCTTCACAGCCAAACCGAAGGCTGGATGACCGCTTCAAGCGAGCAGGAAAGTTTTAACCTCCTTGAACTTAACGCATCAGGCCAAAACCAGCTATGGGCTCAGGCAGATGTTAATGAGGGTGCGTACGACCGAGTACGAGTCACTATTGCTAGCGTAGAAGTTACAACCGAGGACGGCGAAACGACCGAGGCAACGCTTCCTTCAAACCACGTTACTCTTGATGGAACAGTAAACGTAACGACCGGTGCAACATCAAGCGTACTGCTCGATGTTGAAGCAGACCGATCTATCCACGTCGCAGCAGACAGCAGCTTTGTTTTCGCTCCGGTTATTCAGATGGAGACGCGAAGCAATTCAAACGTAGAAGTTACTAGCGAAAACATGCTCACTATTACTGGTGGGTCTGTGGACGCAGATGTTACCTTCGGCGTGGATCTCGCTGGAAACAGCCAAGCGAACTTCTCACTCGATGCCGACCAGGCAATTGAGCTAAACGAAGACGGCTCTATCAACGTTGACCTTGGAGGTGAGTCAGCTACGAGCTCTGATGATAACGATTCCTCAGCTGATGTAGAGACTGACACAGAAATTAATGCTGAAACAGACGGCGCGGGAGCCGGTGTAGAAGTGGAGACCGAAGCCAACGTACAGTAATTGATCAGGTTTAAGGTTCCAGTTTATAGAGAAAAGCCGGTCGCGTACGCGACCGGCTTTTCTGGTTTGACGGATAACTCTAACCATCATATCCGAAAGAATCGGGCAGGTCACGTGTCTATGATATAATAGAAACATACATAACCTTTTAGGCCTATGAAGATCACCGAAAAACTTCCTCAATTTGAGAACGAGACCGCGCTCCTTGTGGTTACCGGCAAACAAGACGCGGTCTTTTATATTGCTCAAAACGGTGAAGTGAACGCGGTTGAATCATTCAAGGTAGACAAGCCAAAATACACCGACCTGCACGGCCACTTTGAAACACGCGCCCACGGCAAAGTAACTCGGGCCGGCTCACCGTATGAACCAACTGATCTCAGCGACGACGCAGTTCGTCAATTCCTCAAAGAACTTGAGGAAGAACTAAAAAACGTCTCCCGCCACTACGCTCTTGATTCTCTCTACATTTTTTACCCGTCTCATATGAAAAACAGGATCAGCGAGGTCTTGCCTCCCAAACTTGCCCGCAAGCAACAGATCGCGATCGAAGGAAACTTTTATGAACACCACCCGTTCAAACTACTGGAACGAATACAGAAAAAGAACTCCTCTGGAGTGATCAAACCTATCACTGCTACCGCACAGAAGATCCTGAGCAAGATCAAAGGAACAAAAAAATAATTCTCTTGCTCGTCTCCCTGCTAACCCCCCTAATCTTCCAAAGCACAGCACGAACAGAACAAAAGCGCCACTGGCGCTTTTGTTCTGTTTACTTTGCCGACTACTTAAGCAAGCTCTAGCGTAACAATTCATTTCCCTTCTCCTCATCGCTTTCCGGCTCATGGCCCTCCGGTGAGCTTCCGTACATGTTCTCTTGTGCAGCCTCCTGATCGCCAGCGTCCGGCAATTCGCTCATGTCTTCCGGCTGACCCGGGGTTTTATCGCGATCGACTAGTTTAAAATTCTCTTCTGGCGAGCCATCTATACCATTATCGTTATACTCGAAAGCAAGGTTGCCGCTTTCGAACTGATCAAAAAACTCCTCCCAGGTAATTCGGCGGTAGCCTGGATCACCGCTAAAATCAAAACGCAGCGTTCCGGAATTGTTCTCGGTTGTTGTACCGGATATAACCGCCGGCTCTCCACCATGCCCCTCGATCCACGAGCGGATCTCATCATGATCGGTTGTTGTTTTATATGCCATTGCATCAGTATACCAAATCCAAAATTCTTGAAAAAGAACAAGGATTATGCAAAGCTATGTACCCAGTTGTCCTCGTTGCCCATACAACACTCATTCTGCCTACAACAACTAAGGAGATACCGTGACAAACGCCACTGATGTACACATCGTAGAGGGATTTCAGGAAGTTTACAATGAACTCTGCGAGCTCGACAACGCCCGCATCATTCCCCACCCCACGAGCAGGAACGTAACGTATGTTGGACTCAAGGCCGCAATTCAGACCATCGAGAGTGAGCGGCAAACAAATCTTCACATTATGACGGTGAACGGTGAACAATGGTTCAGTATCACCGGACTTAGCACGGAGGCAGTCATCAACATTCTGAAGAAGTACAATTTTGAGATCGAGGGACCGCGCGCTCTCTAACACCTCATGAACATATTCACAGCCTCAACCGACGCATCGGTTGAGGCTTTTTTATTCTTTAGCGCTATTTTCCGGAACCTTATGCAGCAGGGCCATTCGGTTCTTCAGCCATCACCACCTTCTGCGGCATCTCTCTAACCTTCTTAAGTTGCTCGTTCAATTTCTCGCGAGCTTCAAAAGGATCACGTGCTCCCGCGAGAACAACCTCCCGCTCTTCGCCGGCGCTCTGCACGCGCAACTGGCCAAAATTAAACATGGTCGCTATAAAACCGGGAACTTCTGAGCTTATATCTTGAATTCGATCGAATCGCAAACTAGCGATATCTCGGTGAAACAACCCATGTTGTTCAATATCAATAATGCGCTGTGGTGTCACAACCCATTCGTCAAGATAATAATCCGTCCACAAAATAAAGGCGAGAACCCAAAGCAGAAGCAACCATATGCTGTACAGAAAAGATCCGAGAGCAATATGAGATAACTCGACAGCGATCGGCAGCTCAATATCAGCTGCAAGTAACCCGAGCAAAGCAGTCGGTGGCACAAGTGCCACCAGTGGCAGCGCCCATACTTTGGCAACATACACAAACCAATGTTTGCGAACCTCAAACAGAACGTGCTCTCCTTTTTCTAATATCATATTTGCAGGTAAAAACTCATAACAAGAAATACAGAGTTAATGAAAGAAACGTCACACTAAGAATAATCGCCACACCGACGAAATAGATGAACTGGGCACGAACGATAACCGTTCTATTCACCCCATAGTACCGCCAATGGTAGTGAAGAATAAAACTTACCGTGGCAATAAGCCCAAGAACAAGCCCGAACAATGCCCAGAGTCCGCCGGGAGATGTCGCGTATTCCGCGATCACACTGGTAAGATCAGATCCCATTATGTATATATTATATCGTACCAGGCACAGTTATGCGAGAGAGCTACCGTACTGCTATTACGATGCTTTTAAGCAAGATTCGATTGATACCACAGGAGGAAACCACTAATAGTGTTGATAACCTTTGACACAGGGCTCGAATGTGTATAATAGGGGCACCTCAGCAAAGAGAAGATCTTTGTACTGCAGTATCATTTTCGAGCCAAGGAGACGAGCAAAGAATTAATCCCTTAAAGCTTGTTCAAAGGCTCTTTACTACAGCGTTTTATTTTCATTTTATGACAACAGACGACACCACAACACAGACAAAATCAGAGCAAGGAGTGATCGAAAGCATCAGCGGTCTTTTGATCAAGGCGAGCGGTATGGGACAGGCAAAAATGTATGAAGTTGTCTTTGTTTCCGGCGAAAAACTCATGGGTGAGGTTATTGAGCTTAACGGTGACGTAGCCTCCATTCAGGTATACGAAGATACGTCCGGCCTCACGCCGGGCGATATTGTTACCCGAACCGGCGAGACCATGTCAGCGGAACTCGCTCCTGGGCTCCTCGAATCAATTTACGACGGTATCCAGCGCCCACTAAAACTTATCGAGGAAAAGTCTGACAGTTTTTACATTCAGCGCGGTGTTAAGGCCGACGGTATCGACCGAGAGAAAAAGTGGGATTTTCAAGCACTTGCAAAAACCGGTGACACGGTAGTGACCGGTGACATTCTCGGAACGGTTGAAGAAACCTCACTTATCACCCACAAGATCATGGTGCCACCAGAATGCGACGGTATCGTTGAATCTGTTAAAAGCGGCTCATACACGGTCACCGATACGGTTGCCGTTATCAAAACAAAGGACGGCACAACAAAGGAAATACAGATGCTTCAGCGTTGGCCGATCCGCACACCACGCGGAAAAAAAGGTAAGCTTTTTCCGAACACCCCACTGGCGACCGGTATCCGATCCGTCGACAGCCTCTTCCCCATTGCCAAAGGAGGTGCCGGCGCTGTTCCTGGGCCGTTCGGATCCGGCAAGACCGTTATCCAGCAATCACTGGCCAAGTACTGTGACGCACAGGTTATCGTCTACATTGGATGCGGAGAGCGCGGTAACGAGATGACCGAAGTGCTCAATGAATTCCCTGAGCTTCTCGACCCGAACACCGGTGAACCGCTTATTAAGCGCACTGTTCTTATCGCCAACACATCGAACATGCCGGTAGCAGCTCGTGAAGCATCTATTTACACCGGCGTTACCATCGCTGAATACTATCGTGACATGGGATACTCCGTTGCGCTTATGGCCGATTCAACATCCCGTTGGGCGGAAGCAATGCGTGAGATCTCCGGACGCCTCGAAGAAATGCCGGGTGAAGAAGGATATCCGGCCTATCTTGCATCAAAAACCTCCGCTTTCTATGAGCGTGCGGGGTATGTTGAGTGCCTCGGCTCAGACGACCGCACCGGCGCACTTACTATCATTGGCGCCGTATCACCTCCGGGAGGAGACCTCTCCGAGCCGGTCTCACAGGCAACACTTCGTGTTACCAAAACATTCTGGGGTCTCGACGCAGCACTTGCCTACAAGAAACACTTCCCGACCATTAACTGGCTCAACTCGTACAGTCTATATGTCGACAACTTCCGAGCTTTCTGGAAAGAAAATGTCGGAGAGGATTTCGAGCAGATCCGTGAAGATGTCATGACGCTTCTATCAGAAGAGGATCGTTTGAACGAGATCGTTCGTCTTGTCGGCATGGAGGCACTTGCTGACGGCGAAAAGATCATCCTTGAGATCGCTCGATCGATCCGGGAAGACTTCCTTTTCCAAAACGCTTTTGACGAATACGATGCATACACTCCACTACAAAAACAATACGAAATACTAAAATCAATAGTATCGGTATATCAAAATGCAAAAGACGCTTCGAGTGCTGAGGAATTTGAATTTGAATCATTCGCTCAACTTCCGGTCGTAAAAGAACTAGCCAATCTTAAAAATTATGACGTTGATAAACCTGAGTTATTTGAACAATTCCGTGAGCAAGCTGAACGAGAGATCCAAAACCTTATCAGCGTACCGGCTAACATAACCGCCTAACTAGAAATCTATGCCGCAGCAACAACACAAAGAATACAAAACAGTAGATACCGTCGCCGGTCCGCTCATTACCGTTATCGATATCGAAGGTGTTTCATACGATGAACTGGTTGAGGTGCAGGTTCCGGGAGAAAGCAAAGTACGAAAAGGAAAAGTGCTGACTGCTTCACGAGATAAAGCTGTCGTTCAGCTATTCGAGCCAAACTACGGAATGCAGGTCGAAGATACGAAAGTACGCTTCACCGGCGAAGTAGCAACAATGGGTCTGTCTAAGTCAATGCTCGGCCGTACCTTCTCCGGAGGTGGCGACGTTATTGATGACGGTCCGGCCATCATTCCGGAAACAAAGCGCCCGATCGAAGGGTCTCCTATCAATCCATGGAGCCGACAATTCCCGGACGACTTCATCCAGACCGGTATCTCCTCGATCGACGTAATGAACACACTTGTTCGTGGACAGAAGCTTCCGATCTTCTCCGCTTCCGGACTACCGCACGGCAAGCTTGCCGCTCAAATTGCTCGACAGGCGAAAGTGACTACGGGAGAGGACTTCGCTATTGTCTTCGGAACCATGGGTGTGACCTTTGAAGAAGCTGACTATTTCCGCCAAGAATTTGAAGAGACCGGCGCGATCGAGCGAAGTGTTCTTCTTCTGAACACAGCTGCCGACCCGGTAGTTGAGCGCATCTCAACTCCGCGCATCGCACTGACCACTGCTGAGTATCTTGCCTTTGAGCACGGTATGCACGTACTGGTCATTTTAACCGACATGACAAACTACTGTGACGCGCTTCGTGAGGTATCCAGCGCCCGCAAAGAGATCCCGGGGCGACGTGGGTATCCGGGTTATATGTACACTGACCTTGCCGGTCTCTACGAGCGAGCAGGTCGAGTTAAAGGTAAAGAAGGTTCTATCACCCAGATACCGATCCTCTCGATGCCGGATGACGATAAGACTCATCCAATTCCCGACCTTACCGGCTACATTACTGAGGGACAATTCATTATCTCGCGGGAACTTAGTGCTAAAGGTATCTTCCCGCCGGTTGATGTGCAGGACTCGCTCTCACGACTCTGGTCAGCCGGTGTAGGTGAAGGTAAAACACGCGAAGAGCACAAGGATGTGAAGGACCAGCTATTTGCGTCCTACGCGACCGGACGTGAAGCACGCGAACTTGCCGTAGTGCTCGGTGAAAGTTCCCTCTCTGAAAGCGACCAAGCACATCTCAAGTTTGCCGAGGCGTTTGAAAAGGAATTTATTAACCAAGGCGAGTTTGAAGACCGAGACGTTGTCGACTCACTTGATCTAGGCTGGAAACTCTTAACGCTCGTCCCACGCGACTCACTCAAGCGCGTAAAACCGGATACCGTAGAAAAGTATCTCCCTAAAGAAAAATTTGAGATAAAAAGTTCATAGCACACCGCTAACCTATGCTGAAAGTTAATCCCACACGTGTTAATCTCCTTGCCCTTAAGAAGCGGTTAAAAACCGCTAAAAAAGGTCATAAACTTCTGAAAGACAAGCGCGACGGCCTTATCCAGAAGTTCATGCAGATCATCAAAGAAACACGTGAACTTCGCAGTCAGGTCGATCAAGAGCTCGGCGAGGCCTTGCACACCTACGTTCGTGGATCATCAATGATCAACAAAAAAGTTATCGATGTCGCTTTTATGGTCCCTGCAGCAAATGTCTCCCTGGAGGTCGCGACCGAATCGGTCATGGCGGTACGTATCCCCCGTTTTTCTATCCAGAAGGAAGGTAACGGCTTTTCGTACGGATTTCTTGAGACAAATGGTGACATCGATACCGCTATCAACAAGATCGATACCATCTTCCCGAACCTGGTCAAGCTTGCGGAGTTAGAGAAAACAATAGAAAACTTAGCCGACGAGATCGAGAAGACCCGCCGACGCACAAATGCTCTTGAGAACGTTATGATCCCGAACCTGAATACCACGATCCGCTACATCAATAGCCGGCTTGAAGAACAGCAACGGGATGCCGTGATCTCAAGCATGAAGATCAAGGAGATGATCATGGAACGTGGCGATTAGCCAGAAGTATATTATGTAGTCAACTTTATTTCGATCATGGAAACGATACAAACAATTTTAAACACCGAGCAGGAAGCGAAACAGCTTCTTGAAAAGGCACGACACGAACGAGGCCAGAAACTTGAGCGAGCGCACGCAAAAGCCCGTGAGGAACTAGAGAAATACCGCGAAGAACTTGCCCGAGAATATGATGACGCCCTTGCCACAGTAGAAAAAGAAGCGGAGACAACCAAGAAAAAGGTTCTTGAAGAACAAAAAAAAGAACAGGCAGCTATTGAAAACAAAGCTCGAGGCAATCACAGTAAAGCAATAAACCAACTTTTAGACACACTTGTACTGAGTAAATAAACCACATTTACCTAGCTACCAACCACTCTTATGGCCATTCTCCCCATGCAAAAGATCAGACTAGCTCTCTCGCAAAGCGACACATCGCGTGTGCTTGAAGCTATCCAGAAACTCGGCGTGATCGAGTTTCGAAAGAGTAACCTGGAATCTCTGCAAAGCCAACAACAAACTGATTTTGAGTATAGCTACGCAGCGTCGCGTCTTGATTTTGCTGTATCGTTTCTCTCTCAATACGAGAAGCAAAGCATGGTGAGCAAGATCCTTGAAGGAACAGCGGTGCACACGAGTGAAGAAGATATCCTGAAAACAGTTGAGGCATTCGATGCTACTCCCGTTATTACAGAAGCCCAGCACCTTGAAGAGCGTTTAAACAAAATTGAGGCTCGACGTCGTGAGCTAAACGAAGAAGAACTAGCTATTCAACCATGGGTTGGTCTTAGTATCGATCTTTCCCAAGAACTGGTGACCGACCGCACGACCACCACCCTTTTACGTATTGACCCGAATACGATCTCTGAGTTTGAGCAGTCACTTGGTGAGGCAGACCTGGATGTCCACATAGAGAACGTAGCTGAAGAGGCATATCGATTGACCTATCTAACAGAAGACGAGGAGTCGGTCCAGAATATTTTTAACCGGCTTTCCATAGAGATCGTAACTCTACCAAACAAGGAAGGCACGCCGAAAGAAGCGCTACGAGCGATCAGTGAAGAGCGTCAGGAGCTTACCCAGGAACATGAAGCATGCATCGAGCAAGCTCAAAGTCTCACCGAACATCTCCCAAACTTACGCAAGCTGGCTGACTATATGCACTGGAAAGAGCAGTCCACCGCTCTTATTTATGACCACGGCAGATCGTCCTCCTCGGTGCATGTTTTTGAAGGATGGTGCCCAAAACGCGAACTTGACCAGCTTTACCACACAATTGATGAGATCACCCACGCATTCACCCTGGAACATATCGAACCGGCAGAAAACGAGGAGCCACCTGTTGCGATAGAAAACAAGAAACGAATCCGACCGTTCGAAACCGTTACCAATCTGTACGGGGTACCAACATACAAAGATATAGACCCGACACCTTTCTTCTCCGGATTCTTTTTCATTTCATTCGGACTATGCCTTACGGATGTAGGGTACGGTATTTTTCTCTCAATACTTACCGGGCTCATTATGCTGCTCTACCGAGTACCTCGTGGAATGAAACAACTCCTCACCCTCCTCTTCTACGGTGGTATTGCCTCCACCATCGTCGGGTTGTTCTTTGGCGGATATTTTGGTATCAACATGAACCTTATGCCTGAAGTACTTCAGAACCTCCAGTACTTTGACCCGATCGCTTCTCCTCTTCCTTTCTTCTACCTCACGCTGGCTATTGGATTCGCTCAGATCTATCTTGGACTGATCCTCGACGTTGTACGATCCAAACGAAACGGCGAGCTAAACGAAGGAATCATGGACAGCGGGCCGTGGCTACTTCTTCTCGCCGGTGTTGCGCTCTACATTGGTGATATGGTTCAGGTGCTTCCTTCCTCACCGCTCTACCTTTGGACCATTATTACCGGTGTTGTTGCTCTTGTTCTTACCCAGGGTCGCAAAGAATCGAACATCTTTGCTAAAGGATTCAAGGGAGTGCTCTCACTTTACGGCGCCATCGATTACTTTTCGAATGTACTCTCCTATTCCCGTCTTTTGGCGCTCGGACTAGCTACCAGTGCCCTGGCCTTCTCGGTCAACCTGATCGCAACTATGCTGCGGGACATGGTACCGGTAGTAGGCCTGTTAGTGATGGTGCTCGTGCTTCTTGTGGGGCACAGCTTCAACCTGATCATTAACGTTTTAGGTGCATTCATTCATACAGCTCGTTTGCAATTCGTTGAGTTCTTCGGTAAATTTATCCAAGGAACAGGCAACGTATTCCAGCCTTTTGAGCGAATAGAGCGCAACGTTGCTCTCGATGAGGTTATCATCACTGAACAGAAACCGACTTCCGCAGATAGCGGGTAAAGTTTTATTTTATCAATTACCACATAATAACTACAGTAATATGGAATTTGGATTAGTATTTGTATTTGCAGGAGCAGCAGTAGCAGCACTACTTGGATTTATCGGATCAGCAATCGGTATGGGTATCGCCGGAAGAGCCGGATCAGCAGTAACAGCAGAACGACCGGAATTGTTCGGTAAGGTGCTTCTGATGCAGGCGCTACCGGGATCACAGGGTATTTACGGTCTTGTAGGAGCCTTTTTGATCCTCAACTTTGCCGGCCTTCTTGGGGGTGGCGATGCGACCAACCTAACTATTGGAATGGGACTACAGTACCTCATGGTCGCATTACCGATCGGACTTGCCGGTCTTTTCTCAGGCATTCAGCAGGGAGCAGTATCCGGAACGGGTATCTCGATGATCGCCAAGGACGATACGCTTATCGGTCGCGCGATCGTGCTTTCAGCTATGGTTGAAACCTGGGCTATTTTCGGACTGCTCGTTTCATTCATTCTTCTTACCGTAATCTAACAGCTTAGAGCCTATAGCTTGTAGTCGTTTACTCACAAAGCAAGTAAACACCATTTCCTATAAGCTATCAGCTATAACCTACACTATGGCCTTAAACGACATTACTCAAAAAATTCTCGACGACGCGCGCACACACGTGACAGAAATAGAAAAAGAAACGATCGAAGAGGTCGCGGTGATTGAGAATGAAAATAAAAAAAGAAAAGACCAGATCAAACTCGAGCACGACAGTCGTGTGGAGCGCGAGGCAAAGCACCAGCGAAAGCAAGTCATCTCTCACTCAGAACAAGCTAAGAAGCGCGCGGTCGAAACAACGAAACGTCAGCATATTGACAGTGTTTTTGCTGATACTCACCAAAAGATGATCGACCTGGACGGCGAGAAGTACCAAAAAATGATAACCTCTCTCCTCCAAGAACTACCGGAGAACGTGCAGGGAACACTACACGCACCGAGCACCCGAATGGCAGAAACCAAGGAGGCTCTCCAGTCGGCCGGAAAAGGTGACCTAGACATTGCCGAGGATTCGTCGCTCGACGGAGGCTTTCGTATCTCTGGTAAAACAGCAGATTATGACTATAGCTTTGCACGCCTTATAGAGGACGCTCGAGATGCCCACGAGCTTACTATTGCATCAACGCTCTTCGGGGAAACGAACTAGCGCACAAAAGATCCTATGCAATCAAAATACATCTACGCCGGGACCAGAGCAAAGACACTCGAACAAGAACTACTGACCGACACTCAGCGGGAAGTTTTGCTTGGAGCAAAAACAATGGATGAATTTTTTGCCGGTCTGCAGGATACATTTCTTGCTCCGTACCTTGCCCGCGAGTCAGGCGATCTGTCTACAGCACTGGAAGAGGCAGTAACAGACGCCAAGCAACTTCTTGAGCAGATCGCACCGGAGCCGGAGCTCCTGAATGTCCTCTGGCTTAAGTATGATTTCTATAACCTTAAAGCAGCCATCAAAGGCACGATCGCCGGTCTTTCCTACGATGAAATAAAAGAGAACTGTTATAAAACCGGCATATACGATGCTGACCGTCTGCTTCAGGCGTATCAAAGCGATCGTATCGGCGTGCTCGATAGTCGACTCGGACGCGCCAATACTGAAGCACAGACATACAACCGCATTGCAGACATTGATCTTATCCTTAATCTTCACTATCTTATCTCAATACGAGAAGTTGCCTTCAAAACAGGCAATCTTTTTGTCCGCTCTTACATAATTCTGCTTATAGACCTTTTCAACCTTAAGGCTGCTCTTCGAACCAAAGCGTTCCAAAAAACACCGATCCGAGACATGTTCATCAATGGAGGCACCTTCCACAAACATGAATTAGAAGATGCAGAAACCGTGCTCGACCAGTTTCATCGGATCGGAGGACCGGCTATATGGAAAGACGCGATCGAGGAGTACCGCAAGAACGGCAGCTTCACCCAGATCGAGAAGATATCTGAGAACTACATAGCCGCCTGGCTTCGCGATCAAAGCTATGAGATATTTTCAGCTGCACCGCTTTTTGCGTATTTCACTGCAAGGAAGAACAACGTTCAGCAGATCCGCGCTATTCATGTAAGCAAGGCAGCTAACCTTCCTGAACACGACACTCGTGCCACCCTCCGTAATCTTTACTCTAGCCTGTAATATGAGCACTCAATACAAAATAGCTGTTGTTGGCCCTCAAGATCTTGTTTCCGGTTTTCGCGCTCTTGGCGTAGACGTCTTTGACGCAGAAAAAGGAGAAACTGCACTTGAAGCGATCAAGAAGATCAAGCGCATGACCTCCCGAGAGCAGACCGGAACCAATGACGAAGCGCGTTACGCTGCTGTTTTTGTGATCGACTCACTTGTTAACGATATTCCCGAAGACGAATACCTAAAAGCAACTGAAGGGGCGCTTCCTTCGGTAATAACTATTCCCGGCCTCAACGCCGACAAAGAAGCCGGCACTCGAAAACTCCGCCAGCTGACGGAAAAAGCAATAGGTAGCGACATACTCTCAAACGACTAGCCTTGCCAACACGAAGAATAAGTAAAATGCCTCTGAGCTTGCTCAGAGGCATTTTACACGTCTTCCTGCCGGCAGGCAGGCTCGGCTCGTAAATCATACAAACTCTTCAAGTCCATACTTCCCCACTCTCTCTCGTCGGATCCAGAACGCACACGCACCACACTCTTTCTTCTTCCCCATTTCATGCGCCAGCGAGCGCATATACGTCCCACTCGAACAACTCACCACAAACCGCGATATGACAAATACATCTTCATATGACGTAGGGCCTTTGCGTCTAAGTACCTGCTCCCAAGCGAACCCGATCTCTTCTTGGCGGAAATCACCTTCGACAAGCGAGAGACGGTGTTGAACTACTCTCGAAAGCTCGTCTGCGCTCGTCGAGTGATCACCGCAGCGCTCAATACTGTGTATCGTCACCTGCTTACTCGGCACATCGACCTCGCCTATTCGTCCTTCTCTTGCCCACTGCCAAAGCTGTTTTCCTTCAACACTCTTCGAGGAATACGGTGGGTACGACTGGTCGAATATACCAACAAAGTCTTCGGTACTTACTTCCCTCGCCGTGCCCGGACCTCGAGCTGTCGGTAAGCCAAGCAGATCATAGGTATCAGTTTCAATTCCCCAGAGTACATCAAGTGTGTACGTTTTATCGAGTCCGGTAAACTCATCCTTCCGATGAACATCTTCATCGGAAAGCGCGATCATTACCCCTTCGGCCATTGGATCAAGACGACCGGCGTAGGTCAAAGGATGATTTTGTGAGAGACCTTCTTTTGCACGCAAACGCCCAAGCGACTGCAACGGAGTTTCTCCAAGCTTTTTATATATCTGAAAGACAGCCATCGTGCTTCAAAAATAGCACAAACGTGGTAAAATCAAAGGACAATGGCAGACCAGCAACCATCCATGGAACCCTACAAAGGCGTACGCGACTTCTATCCGGAGGACCAGTTCATTCAGCGCTATCTCTACGCGATCATGCGAGAAAGCGCTGAATCATTTGGCTACGAAGAATACGACGCGTCACTATTAGAGCCGGCGGAACTCTACGAGGCAAAAAGCTCTGAAGAAATAGTCAGCGAACAAACCTACACGTTTACTGATCGCGGCGAACGCAAAGTGACACTGCGGCCGGAAATGACCCCGACCGTCGCTCGCATGGTCGCCAAGCAACGCAAATCACTTTCGCTTCCTCTTCGCTGGTTCACTATCGCCAACCTCTTTCGTTATGAGCGACCACAGAAAGGTCGCCTACGTGAACACATTCAACTTAACGCTGATCTCTTTGGTCTTTCAAGCCAGGAAGCCGATATTGAGGTCATCGAGCTTGCTGCAACCACGCTTCTCAACGCCGGCGCGACCTCTGACGACTTTGTTATCTCCATTTCAAGTCGCGGACTGTTGCAAGATCTCTATGAACTTTACGCCGTTGATAACGAGACACGACCTCAACTCACTCGGCTTCTAGATAAGAAAAACAAGATGAAAGAAGACGCCTTTAGAGAAGCTGTGAGTGAGCTGATCGGCGATAGAGCTGATGACTTTCTTACCACCATCAACTCTGCAGACGCCACCATGAAAATGCTTGGCGACGATCACAAGGAACTTCAAGATCTTAAGGTGCTTGTAGAAAAGTTACACCAACGAGGTATTGATAACGTCGAGATCCTGCCAACATTAGTCCGCGGTTTCGATTACTATACCGGCATGGTCTTTGAAGTGAATGATACCGATCCGGAAAATAATCGCTCAATGTTCGGTGGCGGACGATACGACAACTTGCTCGCAACCTTTGGTGCTGAGCCAACTCCGGCTGTTGGCTTCGGTATGGGCGACGTTACACTTTACGAGTTTCTCAAGAGCCGTGACCTCCTTCCTGCTTACCGCTCAAATGCTGACGTAGCACTGTGCCGAATAGACGATACGGACGCAAACGATATTGATGCACTCGCCAACCGTTTACGAAACGAACAAGGTCTGCATGTGCGCGTAGACATAACCGGTAAGAAGATCGGCGATCAGATCAATAGCGCAGATAAAGCAGCAATTCCTTTCGTGATATGTGTGGGTCAAAAAGAACTCGAGAGCGGTCAGTACACCGTAAAGCATCTTTCCACCGGTAGAGAAAGCACCGTACCTGAAGATGAGATACTCGATATCATGGAAGAGTTGGCATCTACCGACGAAGAGACACCGGAATGGTCAAGCGAAATCTAGCTGTATGTAAATACGGTGAGCTTTGATAGAATAGTATTTAATTACTCTAACATTTGAAGAAAATGTATGCGAAAGATAACTTTTGATATCGAAACGAAAAACATGTTTAGCGATGTCGGTTCTAACAATGCCGCCGATCTTGACCTCTCTGTTGTCTGCATTCACGACTCCGAGACGGATGAATACAGCGCTTTTCTAGAAGAAGATCTTCCTAGCCTCTGGCCGATCATTGAAAAAGCCGACATGTTGATCGGTTACAACTCGGATCATTTCGATGTTCCCCTTCTGGACAAATACTACCCGGGAGACCTTTTTTCTATTAAAAGCCTAGATATCTTAAAGGAGATCAAAAATTCATTCGGTCGGCGAATGAAACTCGATCAGGTGGCCGAAGGTACCCTGGGCGTTAAAAAATCAGGACACGGACTTGAGGCTATTGCCTGGTGGAAAAAGGGTGAGATCGAGAAGATCAAGAAATACTGTATTGATGATGTACGTATCACAAAGGATGTATACGATTTTGCAATAGCGAACGGTAAGCTTAAGTTCACCGAAGGTGGCACAGTAAACGAATTTCCACTCGACACGACTCACTGGGAGGTTATCGAAGACAGTGCAATGACTCACACCCTACCCTTCTAACGCATAAAGATCGCTCTGATAACCAAAAAATGTCCAAAGCCAGGCTTTGGACATTTTTTCATTGTGTTACGGCTGTTCTAAATTAGATAAGAAACGCGAACAACACCACAGCAACGAACACACGATATATCACGAAAATAGTAAGTCGGTTGGTCCGCAGGTATCGAACCAAAAAATGCATCGCGGTAAGACCAACCGCAAAAGCGACCGCTGCGCCGAGGAGCGCGGGTGCCTGAAAGACATCAGCCGGTGACGACGCATGGTACAGCGCGCGAGCTCCTGCACCGGCGATGATCGGCAAACCCAAAAGAAAACTGAATCGTACGGCTTCTTCACGACTCAATCCAAGTAAAAGACCTCCGGCGATCGTTGATCCTGACCGAGACATGCCGGGAATAAGCGCAAGAACCTGAAACACACCGATACCAAAACCTCGATTACCTGAAATGATCTTAGTATAACGAGCGGATGCTTCAGCGACCGCAAACAAAAGACTGCCGAGAAGTAACGAGAATACAACAACCATCGGTGCACGCAGTACATGCTCGATAATATCCTCAAAGAGGAAGCCGACCAATACCGCCGGAATCGTACCGAGAATGATCGCGAGCAGTAACCGCTCTTGCGTTTTGTCAATCGGTTTGGCTGCGGCATACGCAATAGCCGTCTTTACAAGCTGAAACACGTCACGCCTAAAATACACAACAATAGCGGCCAATGTTGCCAAATGAAGAAGCACATCAAACGCCAGTGCTCCTTCCACGCCAAAACCCAATACGCTGCGGGCAGCAATGAGATGACCAGAGGAAGATATCGGTAAAAACTCGGTCAAGCCTTGGACAATTCCCAACAAGATAGCTTCGGTATACGACATACAATAATGGCCTTACAATGGCTGTTCATAACCTTGTAAATACGCTTATCACAATACCACAATCTCCGTTGCCGTGGTAGAATATCAGCTATATTCAGGTAATTTATTATATATGCAAAAATTAGGTATTCCGATAGCGATAGTCATAGCCGGAGTCATCATTGCCGGCGCAATTGTATGGGGTGGCGACCTTAGCCTCTCAGGCGAACGATCGGCAAACAGTACTACCGGACAGAATTTAAACTACGACCCTGCTGAGATGCAGACAGTGATCGACGAAGTAGGTGTTGAAGGCAAGATCCTTGGCGACCCAAACGCACCGATCATCATTACTGAGTATTCAGACACTGAGTGTCCTTTCTGTCAGCGCTTCCACAACACCATGATGGAGGTTATCAACAAATACGGAGCGAGCGGCGAAGTTGCTTGGGAATACAAGCATTTCCCTATTCCACAACTCCACCGAAAAGCGGCGGCTGAATCACACGCCCTCGAATGCATCTATGAGCTAGGCGGAGACGAGGCCTTCTGGATCGCTATCGATACGATCTACACGATCACACCAAGTAACGACGGACTCAACCACGCTCTCCTCCCAGAGATCGCCGAAATAGCAGGAGTCGATGCAGGAGAGTTCAACGAATGTCAGGAAAGTGGTGACCATCAGCAACTCGTCGAAGCAGAGGCGCGAGAAGCACAAGAGAATGGCGGCAGAGGAACACCTTACTCGGTCATTCATCTTAACTCAGCCCTAAGTGCAGAAGGACGAGCGGCAGTAGAAGAGGTCGACGCCCAGGCCTCGCAGGACAGAGAACTATTTAAGATTGTTGAAGACGGTACCCAGATCCAAATGAGTGGGGCAATGCCGTTTAACCTGATCGACCAACTAGTAACAGCTATTCTTGAGAGCAACGCCTAGTATCTCTTTCTACTCCAAAGAGTTACCGCAACGTTAAAAAACTCCGTACAACCTGTACGGAGTTTTCTTTTAAATTTTCTCCTCTATAAGATCTTGTTCAAACTGCTCCACCCCCTTTACATCAGGACTGTACTCACTCACGTCAGGAAAATCGAGGTTCACAATGTGCCGATACACCGCTTCGATGAGGGAACGCGTACGGGCTGCATCTTCGTCTGTTATACCGAGAACAAGGTCTATACATATGCCATTCGTAGGCTCTACAAACTCCAGTACACCCTTTTCAACACAATATTGACCATAATCACGCGACTCCTCCACCAACAGCTTATACACGACAAGCTGCTGCTTATAGCTATGCAGTTGGATCTTCTCGATCGGGTTCGATCCGTTCCACTTGGACTTTGCTTTTCCGGTCTTGTAATCGTGTACAACTGCAGTTGTTTTATCCAAAGGCGCCAACTTGTCTATCTTTCCGGCCAGCTGTGCGTCGCCAATGATAACACCCTGGTCTTTAAAGTTCACCTCAACTTTGTGTGCCGGGTCGAATGTATCCTTCTTTTGTTCAAGATATATCGCTAATGCTTTCTCTCCTCGCGCGCAATTCACCTCAAAGTCACGAGCCGACAGTCGCTCTTTTCTCAGTGACTCGCTAAACCAATGTACAACCTGCTCTAGCGACGGAAGTTCATTGTGCTTGCGCAAATGTATATACAATAATTCCAGTGCCTTATGCACAGCGGTACCGAACGCGGCTGACGCTGTTTTCGCTTGCGGGAAACGAAGCAGGTTTTGCTCCAAAAACTGCTGAGGACCACCTCGAGCAACATTCACAAAGTTATTCAAATGCGTCACACTCATCTTATACTCCTCTACCAGCGAACCGAGCAAGGCCTCCTCGTCATGAATAAACGGTCCGGCATGCACACTCATGACTGACGCAGTGAGCACATCAGTGGTCGCCGGCATGTCTGCCGCGTCTACCGATCCTTCACGCTCAAGTAAAAGCTTTTTAACCGATTCAGCATACGTATCCGTGTCAGCGACGGGCGCAAGAAACTGTACTGCCATCCGCTCCTTACCACTCTCATCTGCCTGATATAACGTTATATACAACTGACGCTTGGCACGAGTAAGCGCCACATAAAAAAGACGCAACTGGTCATCGAGCGTGTCGCCTGCGGTTGTGATCGGCATATTGATCGGAAACGCGAGATTACTTCCACGCGGTTTTGGTGTCCAAACCTCATCAACACAACTCAACACAAAAACCGTGTCGAACTCAAGACCTTTTGCTTTGTGCGCGGTCAAAAGCTGTACTGCCTCGTGCGCTGATACGAACGGACTCGCGTCTACAACCGGTATACTGTTTTGCTCGTGAAGGTCTACAAACGCGATAAGATCCTCGACCCCCAATACCTCGCCTTGTTTGTATTCACGAACAGCATCAAGAAATACCCGCAAACTGGAGAGAAACGTAAGGTACTGATCTTTATTTTGTTCAAACTCCAGCTCGCTGAAATAGTATTCACGGAGAGGACTTTGCATCGGTAACGGATCAGACTCATCGGCACCACTTCCTACATTCAACAGCGGTTCCCCTTCATCTTCATTTTCTTGCTTAAGCGGCATGTGTGATCCGATCAAATGATCTAGCGTAAGCTCAAGTGGTTGTGAGAGCGATCGTATAGCGACATCAATAAAAAACGCCGCAATATCGCGTACCTGTTTATCTGCGTGTTCTTCCATTACCTCAAGCCACAGTTTATTCTCACGTGCCGCGGTAACCGATATACGCCAGACAATGCTTCGCTCAAGGCCCCAAAAAGGATACGCTAAGATCTCCGGCAGAAGCTCGTCCGCCTCTCTGCGCTGTTTACGCGCCAATGACCCGATGAACCGCGTCATCTGAATAAGCTGACGGACGTGCGCCTCCTGAAGCACGTTCTGCTGACGCTCATAGCGAAGGGGCACATTCTCTTTATACAGATACCCCAACAACTCCTTAAGATGCTTATGCTGTCGGGCGATCACGGCTATTTCACTCGGATTCGTTCCGTTAGCTATTTGACGCGCTATCTCCTTGGCGACAAAACTGTACTCATGTGCGCGAGACGGAAACGCCGCATAGCGTATATCACCTTCAGTTAGCTCGGTATTTGATGCTATCAGCTCCTTGGAAATATTCGGCAGTCGAGTCTCGAGCCGTTCCTCCCCCTTAGCGATAACAAATCGAGCGACATCAAGAATATCCTGACTCGAGCGGTAGTTCTCGGTCATAGTAACAATGGTCGGATCACGATACGTTTCCTTAAAATTCAAGATGTTCGATATCTCTGCTCCCTGAAATTTGTAAATGGCCTGATCATCATCACCAACCACCATAAGATTCGGTCTCCCTTCATTAACCGGGCTGTCAGTAATAGCCCGCAGGAGACGCATCTGAGCATCGTTGGTATCCTGAAACTCATCTACTAAAATATAACGATACTGTTCCTGAAGCTCACTCTTGAGAACCGGATTGTTCTCGACCGCCTGAATAGTGTCGAGGATCATATCGTCAAAGTCTATATAACCTCGTCGATACATTTCACTGCTGTATGCTTCATACAGATCAGCGAGAGCATACATCCGATCAATTGATAGTGTGTCTTTAAATACTCGAGAGCCCTCTTCCCCTTTAGGTGCCCACTTTTGTTTCCACTTTGATACCGGCGAAGTGCTTTCTTGTTCAGCTGCCTGATTCATCGCATGCTCTAGCGAATCCGCAACCACTTCCTCCAGAGGATAAAAAAGAGAGACTGACAAATTACGTTTTAGAGCTTTTTTTCTCAGGTCCGCAATGGCCCGCTCAATCTCCCCCACCTTCTCTTTCGTTAACCGCTCGCTAAAAAGTTTGTCCATCCAAGTGTTTACCGTCTTAAGCGAATCAGCATCGGCATTTAAGACAGCCCTGAATTCATCCGGGGTCAGTCCGGCCTTCTTAAGCTGACCAATAGCCTCTTTGATCGAGCGAAGATAGGTATATCCCTGTTCAGGGTGCTGACTTTTAAGCGGGTTGTCGTGCTCAACCGCATCAAGTATGCCGGTGATCACCTCTATCTGGACCAACTCGTCAGCCGGAGACAACAAAGCGTTATTATAAAAATACTCGGGATGTCGACCAATGATGTCGACTCCAAAGTTATGAAAAGTGTGAATTGCTACCCGATACGCGTCCCGACCAATGAGACCGTCCAGGCGCTCGCGCATATTGGCGGCTGCTGACTCCGTGAATGTAAGACAGAGAATATTACTCGGGAATGCATCCGTCTGATTCAGAATATTTCCTACCCGCATCGAGAGTATCTGGGTCTTACCGGACCCAGGTCCGGCGATCACCATCACCGGCCCTTCTATCGCGTCTACCGCTTCTTTCTGTTTCGTATTAAGTTTTGCGTACGCTTGGTCAAACGTTTCAGTTGATGCCATAACGGCATTCTATCACAGTGCTCCTACCCTAAGCACCTACACTTTTCAGCCCCTATATTTACAAAATACCCCACAATAGTAGAGTATACTTAATTAGCTCCTTACCATCCGGCAAACTTATCTCAGAGAGGAGATCATCCATGCAGTCACAACAAATATTTAACTTTGCTGTTGGATTCTTCTTATTTATTATTTTTGCAGGACTTTTTGCTGTTATTACACAAGTTGGACCAGATCCGCTGAGAATACGCTGGCGCCTGGTCACTCCTATTATTTTCATTTCAGCGACTCTCTTTGGAGTATTAACTGCAATAAACCTCTGACTTGTGCAAAATGATAAACGGTTGCCTCACCAAATAAAACCAGACTAAAATTGCCAACCCCTGGGGTTGGCAATTTTCAATTGGTTTCGGCTTGATCGGTCATTGTTCTTTAGTAATTCCTCAATCGCTCTACGTTATCGTGCTGACGGATCTTTTCGTGAGCTTTCGCTTCAATCTGACGAATACGCTCTCTCGTCACACTAAATTCTCGACCCACTTCCTCAAGTGTGTGCGTAATACCATCCTTCAAACCGTGACGCATCTCAAGGATCCGGCGCTCCTTTTCCGGCAGATCGGCCAGTATCTCCTTCACCTGGTCGCGAATGATTCGACGAGACGACTCCTGGTCAGGCGAAAGCACCGAATCATCTGACAGGAAGTCGCCGAGGGTTGATTTACCATCCTCGTCATCTTCTTTGGTCGGACTATCAAGAGAAGCAGTGTTCTGATCGATCTTCTCGATCTGATAAATCTTTTCGATATCCAGATTCATTTCAGTAGCTATCTCCTCCGGAAGTGGCTCTCGACCAAGATCCTGAGATATTCGTCGGACGACCTGCTTGTACTTTGCAATGGTCTCAACCATGTGAACCGGCACGCGAATGGTTCGAGACTGGTCAGCGAGTGCACGAGTGATCGCCTGGCGAATCCACCACGTCGCGTACGTTGAGAATTTATACCCCTTTGTCCAGTCAAATTTATCAACTGCCTTAAAGAGTCCGAGGTTCCCTTCTTGGATTAGGTCAAGCAATGTAAGATCCGGGCTGCGGCCGACATACTTCTTTGCAATAGAAACCACAAGTCGAAGGTTAGCGCGGGCAAGGAGTGTTCGCGCCTCCTCGTCGCCGGACTCAATACGTCGCGCAAGCTCTTTTTCCTGAGCAGCGGTAATAAGCGGGTATTTTCCGATCTCACGCAGATACATTTGAATAGAATCGTACGAAGAGGATTCATTGCTTACCGGCCCCTGCTTAGCTGATATCTCCTCCGCGGTCTCGAGAAGACTTCCTGACTCAAGAACATCCACGCCTGCTGTTGATAGCTTTGCGTACATATCTTCAAGAAGCTCAATGTCCTCCTCTACATCAGGAAACGATTTAAGGATCTCGTCATAGGTAATGAATCCTCGGCGCTTTCCTTTAGCAATAAGTTCATTCTCCAATTTTTCAAGTTCCTGAGCTATGGTTTTCTTAGAACGACGCTTAACCGGCGCCTTCTTAGTTGCTTTTTTCGAAGACTTCTTCGCTGCGGTCTTTTTCGAAGTTTTCTTTGTGGTTTTCTTCGCTGTCTTTTTTGTGACGGTCTTTTTCTTTGCGGATGCTTTTGAGGTCGCTTTCTTGGCTGCTGCTCTTGTTACAACCTGATCACCCCCTTTCTTGGCACCTTTTTTACCACGACTTTTTTGAGAAGCGGTCTTTTTCTGCGTCTTTTTTGTTCCCGAGCTGGATACTCGCTTGCTCTGACGCGTATTCGATTGTGTTTTCTTTGCCTGTGGCATATGGTAATTCGTTACTTTGAATCCGTTCAGCTGTATGTAAATATCAACGTTATGTTTTTTCGCTATCCGGCTGTCTCATTCTGTCTATTTGCGCTTGCAGCTCTTGATACGCTTTCATCTTTTGGGCGACCCGCTCATCATCACGATCACGACCGGCCTCTTGCAATTCATGACGTATCCGATCCCGTCTCTGAATAAGAAGCTCAATATCTAATTCCTGGAACAGCTCTTCAACCGTTCTGTCTGTGACATTACTCTCACCGTACTGCTGCTCAATTCGGAAGACCGCATCAGGGTGATCGGCAACGTTATCAAGAAAGGTTTGCGCGTCATCACCGAGCCGCTCTTCGAGCTTTGCTCGCGCGCTAGCCACATCGATAAGCGACTCCTCCTTAGCCCCCTGCCAAAGAATTAGTCCGGCAAGATCTTGAGCAACGATTCCCAGTCTATTTCGGGTTGTTGCCCGCGACTCTTGCGGTGCGGCATCTGACCCAACTCCGGCAGCCGCACCGGCCTGCTCTTGCTCAGCACGAGTATCCCGCTGGCTTTCGGTGATCGGCCGGGTCTTTTTTAGATCGCTCCAGAGCGCGTCTTCACGAATGCCGACCTTTTTTGCTACCTCCTCAATGAAGAATGACTGTTCGCTTGATTGAGGCAGTGCGGCAATGTATGGCAGAACCTCTGTGGAAACTCGACGCGAGAGTGATCGCTTATCAGAACCAACTTCCGCAATAATGTGGTTGAGAAGATAGGTCACAACCGGCTGAGCATTGCTGAGGATCATTTTCCACTCACCCGGATCCCGCTTGAGCACATCGGCCGGGTCATCACCTTCAGGAGTTACCGCCACCTTAACGTCCATCCCCAACGCCAAAGCAATACCGGCACTCTTTTGTACCGCACCTACCCCGGCACTGTCCGCATCAAAGGCAAGCATGATCTTGCGGGACAGACGATTAAGTCGTTTCAGATGATCCTGAGTAATAGCCGTACCTGATGTAGCAACTGTGTTCTGGAACCCTGACTGATGACTCAGCACCAGGTCCATCTGCCCCTCAACCAATGTCGTGAAGTCCATCTGCCGAATCGCTTGTTTAGCCCGATCCAGACCGTACAAAACATTTGACTTGTGAAAGATCGGTGTGTCGGGACTGTTAAGATACTTTGGAGCATCATCGGTCTCTTGAAAGATTCTACCCGAGAATGCGATAGCCCGGCCGGCCGGATCGTTGATCGGAAACATGATCCGATCACGAAAGGTGTCGTAGAGTCTTGTGGTGCCGCTTGAGGTCTTGTTACTTCGCTTCACTAACCCGGCAGTGATCATGTCCTCATCAGAATATCCCTTAGCTGAGAGATGCTCATAGAGACTTCGCCACTCACCGGGCGCATAACCGAGCCGCCAGACTGAAACACTTGCATCACTTACCCCACGCCCTTTCAGGTATGAGCGAACCGCATTCGCACCGTTGAGCTGATTACAGTAATACAGACACGCCACTTCGAGCAGCTCATACAATGTATCCTTTGCCTCATGCTCTTTTTTCGTTACCGGCTCAAACGTGATGCCTGCGCGCTCAGCCAGGATCTTCATCGCTCCGTAGAAATCAACACCCTCGATCCTCTCTACAAAGTTGATCATGTCTCCACCCGCTCCGCAACCAAAACAGTAATACATCTGACGCTCAGAGCTAACCGAAAAGGATGGTGTCCGCTCATTATGAAACGGACATCGCGCCTTCCAGTTCACACCGGCGCTGGTAAGAGTTACATAACTCTCCACAACATCCACAATGTCAAGTTTTGATTTTATCTCGTCAACAGAACTCATGATCGAGTGATGGGGCCTTAAAGCGTCTCTCGCTCTTGCAAAGCTCACTCCCCCGCAAGTACACGACAGCGCCCGGAACACATTCATCCGTCCTCTGCAATTCTCAGCCTTAGCCGACAATCTGGCAATGTACTACTTTGAAGCCTCAACCGCTCCCCCGCTCTGTATCTCGTCTTTCATGTTTCGCTTAACTTCTTCGATCACCTCATATTTCGGACTTCCTACAAATCCGGTACCGGCCGGAATAAGGTTACCGATAATGACGTTCTCTTTCAGCCCGATAAGCGGATCCTTGCTACCTCGAACTGCCGCATCGATCAGGACACGTGTTGTGTGCTGGAACGATGCTGACGATAGGAAACTTCGTCGTGAAAGCGAGACCTCAGTAATACCCATGATCACATCTTCACCTTTAGCTTCCTCGCCACCTTCTTCAGCTACGCGCGCGTTCTCTTCTTCGAACTGTGACAGCTCAACCACATCGCCTTGTGTGAGTGTGGTGTCCCCGGTCTTCGTGATACGTCGACGGGAAAACATCTGGCGAGCGATCGTCTCAATGTGCTTGTGACTCACACTCTCACCCTGAAGCTCATACGGCTTCACAATCTCGTGGATAATGTACTCTTGCGCTCGTTCTGTACCGGCGTATTTGAAGAGTTCATCGATATCAACCGATCCGTCAGTGAGAATGTCACCCTTTTTCACCTCCTGACCCTCACTCACCGTGATCGTACGGTTAAAGTACACGGAGTAGGTTACTTCCTTCTTTGCTTTTCCTGAACCTTTTTCCTCAAGGTCCTGAATGATCGTGATCGATTTATCGTTATCATCTTTTGTATCAACGCTTGAAACAACACCACTTACCCGACTCACTACAGCAGAGTGCTTCGGCTTTCGCTTCTCGAATACCTCCTCAACACGAGGAAGACCTGAGGTAATATCACCGCCGACAGACGCTGCACCACCGGAGTGGAACGTACGCATGGTCAGCTGCGTACCCGGCTCACCGATCGCCTGCGCCGCGATCGTTCCGACTGCTTCACCGATATCGATCGGTTTGTTTGTGCCGAGGTCAGCACCATAACAGGTTCGACAAACTCCGTATCGGGTCTTACACGACATTGGAGAACGCACGTAAACTGACTCAATACCTTTCTCTTCTATCAGCTCAGAATCCTGTTTCGAAAGATAATGGTTGCGCTTAAAGAGCACGGTACCTTCAGCATCTGTTACGTCTTTTGCCAGGTAACGACCTCGCACGTTTTCCGCAATAGGGATCTCAATACCGGAAGCCGTCTTCTTCTGAATCCACAAACCGTTCTTAGTATTACAATCATCCTCGCTGACAATAATATCCTGTGCTACATCGAACAGGCGTCGGGTAAGATATCCAGCCTGAGCGGTCTTGAGCGCTGTGTCAGACAGACCCTTACGTGATCCGTGAGTAGTTATAAAGTACTCGATCGGTGAAAGCCCCTCTTTCATAGAAGCAAGGATCGGGAATTCAATAGTTGATCCACTGGTTGACTGGATCAAACCTTTCATTCCGGCCATCTGCGTGATCTGTGAGAACGAACCTCGAGCACCGGAGTAGATCATGTCATATACTGGTCCTGTTTTTGAAAGCGTGGCCGGGAGAAGTTCCTCTACCTCACTTTTCGCGGCGTGCCAGATCTCGAGGCTTTTACGCTTGCGCTCATCTTCAGAAAGAAGACCATCTTCGTACTGCTCGTGTATCTCGCCTTCCTCCACTTTGGCACGAGCAATAACAGCGTGCTTCTCTTCCGGTATTTTAATATCGTCAAGTCCCCACGTAATACCTGAGTGAGTCGCGTAAGAGAAACCGAACGTCTTGATCTCGTCAAGGATCGGCGGCAGGCCGTCGAGTCCATATCGCTCGATCAACGCGTCGATCAGGCGACCCATCGTCTTTCGCTCCACATCTTCATTTATGTATGGGAAATCGTCCGGAAGAACATTGTTGAATTTCAGTCGACCAACAGTGGTCTCGAAGGGCTTATGCTCAAAGTCAGCAAATTTCTCGGCCTCGTTTGGAAGCACATGTATCTTCGCTCGAAATCCAACCTGACCGAAGTCGTAGGCGGTCACCGCGTGTGACGGTGATGGGAAGTATTTTCCTTCACCTTTATCACCTTCAACTATTTTGGTCATCCAGTACGTACCCAGGACAATATCGAGCATCTTCGCCGAAACAACCGGATCTCCACTTCCCGGCTTCAGAATGTTTTTGTTCGCCGCCATAAAGTGACGCGCTTCAGCTTGTGCTTCAGTCGAAAGCGGAACGTGGACCGCCATCTGGTCACCGTCGAAGTCCGCGTTAAATGCGGTACAGATAAGCGGGTGGATCTGAATAGCGTTACCTTCGATCAAAGTCGGACGAAACGCCTGGATACCCAGTCGGTGAAGGGTTGGTGCGCGGTTCAAAAGCACGTGCTTATTGGCAATTACTTCTTCGAGGATCGCCCATACTTCATCAGCTCCGTCCTCGATCAGCTTGCTAGCGCTTCGAATATTGTACGCGAGCTCGCGTGAGAGAAGCTTGGAAATAACAAATGGCTTGAAGAGCTCAAGTGCCATATGCTTTGGCAGACCACACTCATCTATCTCGAGGTGTGGACCAACAACGATCACACTACGGCCAGAGTAGTCAACACGCTTACCAAGAAGGTTCTGACGGAAGAGACCACGCTTCCCTTTCAAGCTGTCAGCAAGTGACTTCAATGGTCGATTCTGCGCCTGATTCACTGCAGACGGCATCGTGTTACCGTGTCTGATCGAATTATCAATAAGTGAGTCAGCAGCTTCCTGGAGAATTCGCTTCTCGTTTCGGAGAATAACGTCAGGGGCCATGATATCCTTCAGACGCTTCAGACGATTATTACGGTTGATAACTCGACGGTAGAGATCGTTTACATCCGATGTGGCGTAACGTCCACCATCAAGTGGAACCATGGGGCGAAGTGCTGGCGGAATAACCGGAATACGAGTTAAGAACATCCATTCTGGCCGGATACCTGAGCTACGCATTGCTCGTACTGCAGAGAGACGACGATTGATCTTGCCTTTCTCTATTGAGCCTGCTTTCTCTAGGCGTGTCTCGAGAGCCTTTTCAAGCTCATCAAGATCCATCCCCTTGAGCATGTTGTATATTGCCTCGGCACCGATCTCAGCCTCAAAAAGCGTACCGTACTTCACTGAGTAGTTGTGGTACGCCACCTCATCAAGAACGGTGTTTTCCTTGATCAGCTCAAGCTCCTGCTTTGCCTTTACAAAGCGCTCTTTGATATCTTCTTTTGCGTCCTTGTCATCTGCACCTTTTACTTTTGATTTATATTCAGTATCAAGCTGCTTCAAAAGACGCAGTCGTTCTTCCTCCTCAACCTTTGTTACCAAGTAACCGGCAAAGTAAATAACCTTCTCAAGGTCGGAAGTGGTGAGACCGGTGATGAGACTGATTCGAGACGGCATACTTCGAAGAAACCAGATGTGAGAAACCGGAGTCGCAAGCTCGATGTGACCCATGCGTTCTCGACGCACGATAGACCGAGTGATCTCGACACCACATTTTTCGCAAATAATGCCCTTATAACGAACACCGCGATACTTACCGCAGTAACATTCATAGTCGCGGTCAGGGCCGAAGATCTTCTCGTCGAAAAGACCGTTCTTCTCACTACGCTGAGTACGGTAGTTGATCGTTTCCGGTTTGGTGATCTCACCCCACGACCAGGAAAGGATAGCTTCCGGCGATGCCATGCGAAGCGAAACAGAATCGAAATCGTTGATGAATTTGTGTGATTGTGACATAGGATTCAGGTTTAGTCGCTAATAGCTATTCATCGCCGCGGTGAAGCTGTACATCCAGAGACAGACCGCGTAGATAACTGAGTAATACATTGAATGAAGCGGGTGTATTGATCTGGGTGATCGGTTCGCCCTTTACGATCGAGTCAAACGCCGCTGATCGTCCGAGAATATCGTCGGACTTGATCGTCAATACTTCGCGCAGGTTATATGCCGCACCGTACCCGAGAAGCGCCCAGACCTCCATTTCTCCAAATCGCTGTCCACCTCCTTGCGCCTTTCCTCCCAATGGTTGCTGAGTAATAAGTGAGTACGGTCCGATCGAACGCTGGTGGATCTTGTCGTCTACCATGTGGTGAAGCTTTAAGATATACATATATCCAACCGCAACATCTTGCTCATACGGAATACCGGTATGTCCATCGAATACACGCACCTTGCCGTTCTCCGGGTATCCGGCCTCCTTGAGTTCACTGCGAATCTCTTCACCGGTCGCACTGGCAAACGGCGGCACGACTGCCTGATATCCAAGTGTATGTGCTGCCAACCCAAGATGGAGCTCAAGGATCTGACCGAGGTTCATTCGAGACGGAACACCAAGCGGGGTCAGGATAACATCAAGCGGCTCGCCATCTTCGGTGAACGGCATGTCCTCCTCTGGCAAGATCTTGGAGATAACACCCTTGTTACCGTGTCGTCCAGCCAGCTTGTCACCGACTGAAATATTACGTAATTCAGCCACTTCAATGTGAACGCGCTTTATGATGCCGCTCTCGAGTTTGTCCCCTTGCTCACGAGAAAAGACCTTCACGTTTATCACGCGACCGCGCTTCCCTGCCTCTAGTCGCTTAGAGGTGTCCTTTACATCACGAGCCTTCTCTCCGAAGAGTGATCGCAAGAGTCTCTCTTCCGGTGTAAGCTGTGTTTCACCTTTTGGTGTGATTTTACCAACAAGAATATCGCCCGGTTCTACTTCTGCACCAACACGGACAATACCGTCTTCAGCGAGGTTCTTAAGTTTTCCTTCTCCTACGTTCGGGATATCACAGGTTGTCACTTCCGGACCAAGCTTGGTATCACGTACATTGACCACGAACTCTTCGATATGAATACTGGTAAGCTTTTTGTTCTTTACCAATCGCTCGGAAATAATAATAGCGTCTTCATAGTTAGCACCGTGCCACGAGAGGAAGCCGACCCGAAGGTTCTGACCAAGCGCCATCTCACCACGATCGCTCGAAGAAATATCAGCAAGCACGTCTCCCTTCTTTACTTTGTCACCAGCCCAGACACTCGGGCGCTGGTGAAATGCGGTGTAGTCATTGGTTCGGTTATAAACAATAAGCTCGTATTCTTTCTTCTTTCCTTTGTTTGTCTTAACAATGATCTTTGTTGAATCTGCGTAGGTCACTTCACCCGGTTCATCAGCAATAACAAGACGATTTGTATCAGCAACTGCCTGTCGCTCCATACCGGTCGCAACTACCGGAGCGTCCGGGATCAAACACGGTGTAGCCTGCTTCTGCATGTTAGAACCCATGAGTGCGCGGTTTGCGTCATCATGCTGCAAGAATGGGATCATTGATGTTGCCACTGAGAATGCCTGATTTGGCGCAATATCAATAAAGTCAATATTCTTATTCGACACCATTACCGGATCTCCGTTATGTCGTGCTTCAACTGACTTATCAGTTATAACACCGTTTTCGTCATAGTTCGTACCAGCGTGAGCGATGGTGAAGTTCTCTTCTTCCATCGCATTCATGTATCTGATCTCTCCGGTCATCTTTCCTTTCTCTACCTTTGCGTACGGCGTTTCTATCATACCGAACTCATTTACCTGAGCAAAAACACTCAAACGAAGAATAAGCCCGATGTTCCCACCTTCCGGTGTATGGATCGGACAGACACGACCGTAGTGACTTGAGTGAACGTCTCGAACCTCAAAACCAGCGCGAGCTCGGTTCAAACCTCCCGGTCCGAGCGCAGAGAGTGTGCGCAGGTGTTCAACCTCAGCAAGCGGGTTCTCCTGTTGCATGTACTGAGAAAGCTGGTTAGTAGTGAAGAACTCCTTAATACGTGCCTGGAGAGGCTTCGCGCTGATGAACTGAACCGGTGTAGAGACATCACTCTCGATCGTCGACATTCGGTTTTGAATGTTGCGCTTGATCTGCGACATACCGACTCGCAATTTCTGCTGAAAAAGTTCACCAATGTAACGTACACGACGGCTTCCAAGGTGGTCGATGTCATCCTCCATTGAACCCGGTGTCGTATTCAACTCAACGACATGATTGAGCACGAGCGCAAAGTCCTCAAGAGAAAGCGTTCGACGTTCAAGTTCTTTTTTATCAAGCTCAATCCCAAAACGCTTATTAAACGTGGAGCGACCTACACGAGAAAGGTCGTATCGCTCTTCACTAAAGAGCGTAGTAATGAATTCTTTCGCGTTCTCAGCGGTTGCCAGGTCTCCATCGCGAAGTCTCTTGTAGATCTCAATAGCAGCCTCATCAACTGTTTCAGCCGCATCTTTTGCTAATGTTTGCTTAATATACTCTTTTGCAACATCTGATTTAAAGAGCTTCTCCATGTCTTTGTTCGTCTCGGCACCAAGAACTCGGAGGAGTGTGGTGACCGGGAACTTTCGCTTGCGATCAATACGAACATGAAGCGCATTATCAGCATCCGTTTCGAATTCTATCCATGCCCCGCGTGTAGGAATAATCTTTGCACCAAAATAGGTCTTTCCTTTCAAGACCTGTGACGTAAAGAATGCGCCGTAGGAACGGGCAAGCTGGGGAACAATAACTCGTTCAATACCACCAATGACAAAAGTCCCGCGTGAGGTCATCAACGGGAAATCAGCAAGAAATATCTCCTGCTCTTCTTCACTACCGGTTGTCTTGTTGATCAGCTTTACTTTAACTTTAAGCGGAGCGTCGTACGTAAGCTTCTGATCTTTTGCGTGCAACTCACTGTGCTGAGGCTCACCGATCTCAAAACCATAAAATTCAAGGTCGAACTTTTTCTCGGAAAAGTCTCGTACCGGACTGAATTCCTGGAAGATCTCTTTTAGTCCTTCTTCAATAAGCCACTCAAAAGAATGACGTTGTGCCTCGATCAAATTTGGAATCGGAACGAGTGGGTCTTTATATGCTTTAAAGTACTTCTTGGTGATCCCGGAGACCTCCTTGGTGTGTACTTCATTCTTCACGTCTTTAATCTGAGTTGTTTGTGCCATAAAGCTGCCTTGCTATATAATGAGGTTACTGCACTTACCCACATGTACGAACGCGTCGAGTAACGCCCGCAATGCTTCTAAGTGACAGGTGGTAATGACAACTACAAACGTTTAAAAAGTGTCTATTCGTATGAACGAAAAAGTGACCTTTTCACCTTTTCGCCTGCGTCGAAACGCAAAATGCCCCTTTCCCGACAAAGGTCGCGCATGAATATCTCTATACTATTATTTGACTATTAGGCCGTACAAAGTATTTCGTCAACGAGTAATATTACGTATGCTATCCCCTCGTGACAGATAGACGTGTAGTATACTCGTCACGCAAATTCTGTCAACCGTGTCAAGTCAAACCTGTGGATAAGAAGGGAGGACGGTTCCATCGAATAGGTATTTTCTAAGCCCAGACCCTACGCCCAACAACTTAGAAAATACCTATTCGCTAGGACCTAGGAAGGAAGATGCGAACGAAAGTCTCAGTCCTAACATAAAATAAAAATGGAACTGAGACTTTCGTTCTAAATCGCGGCAAAACTTCTTTAAAACATATACTTTACACCACGCTTAAGAAGTTGAGGTAAACTGCCCAACTACTTTCAGCAAATACGTCGCACCCCTAACTACAAAAAAGTAAATGTCGAAAACTGAGTTTTCGACATTTACAGCTCACAAACATTCTAGGACCGTTCCTCTCTCCACTGATCAATCTTTTTATGATCTCCCGAACGCAACACCTCCGGCACCTCATACACCTTCCCTTTCCACTTTAATTTTTCAGGTCGGGTGTACACCTCATGCGAAGCGATCCTCTCTTCCTCCCGACTCTTTTCATCACCGAGTACGCCTTCGATCTGTCTCGCTGTCGCATCCATTATCACCATCGCCGGCAACTCTCCGCCGGTCAGAACATACGGACCTATTGTCACCGCATCTGCGTTAAGCGCCCTGCGCGCCCGGGCATCAATTCCTTCGTACCGACCGGCAACAAGGACAATATGTTTATATTTTTTACTCCAAGTCCGAGCATATTCATTACTGAATTCATCTCCATCAGCTTCCATAAAAACTATCTTTACATTTTTCTTTCTGCCAACCGCGTCTTTTACCGCACGAAGAACCGGTTCGGCTTGGATCACCATTCCCGGACCACCACCGTACGGCTTTTGATCTACTCGAACGTGTTTGTCTTTTGTATAGTCACGCGGGTTATAAAATGACACCTTGATATTTCCGTCATGAACAGCCCGTCCAATGATGGACGAGCGAAGATATGATTCAAACGATTCGGGAAACAATGTAATTATGTGGAAATGCATAAACAGTATTCCGTATGCTGTAGTTAGTATTCAGTATAGTAGACGAAACGAAACAAAAATAAAAGCGAAGTAAAAGATAAAATCCGCCGAAGCGGATTTTATCTTTTACGCAGTGATTTATTTCTAACGTCTCAAATTAGTTCCCATTCTTAAAATCATCCATCACTTCGTCAACACTTTGTTGAGAATCAGCTGCCTGTGGCTGCTCCGGGGTTTCGCCTGCTTCTTTTTGGACCGCTTGAGAAGCTCCGGCATCTGCTGTATTCGCACCGGTATCACGAATCCCGCCTTCCGGCTCATTGATCTTAAGATTTACTCGAGCGTTATTTTTCATACCCACAACTCGCAAAAGCGTTCGGACTGCTTTCGCTGTATTTCCTGACCGTCCGATGATCTTACCCATATCCTCACGCGAGACATCAAGAGTGATCAGAACACCCATTTCATCTACTGTTCGATTGATCCTAACCTTATCAGGATTATCGACCAATGATTTAACAACAAACTCAAGAAATCGCGCATCTTCGTGCTCCTGTGTGGTATCTACCATAAATACTGAAGTTAGCTATCAATCCATTCATCACCACCTTATCGCCTCCGCCACGATCTTCTGCTATCAATTAAGCCAGTAGCCGATTCGCACTTCACCACTGCCTATCACCATAATTTTACGGCAACAAAAAACCTCCGTCAAGAGAACGGAGGTCGCCTATCAGCTCTATTTTTTACTTACGCTTTCTTTTCTTCTGCCTGTTCAGTATCTGACTTTTCCTCTGTCCCGACGCTTTCAGGTCGGGACTCCGACTCGTCTTGCGACGTCGGAGCCGGAGCCTCCTCTTCCTTGGAAGCTTCTGCTTCTGCTGGAGCTTCTTCCTTCACCTCTTCAGTAGCTGGCTCCTCTTTCTTTTCCTCTTCAGCTGGCTCCTCTTTTACTTCTTCTTTTTCCTCTACCTTGGGTGCTTGTGCTTCAGGTTCACCAGCAGGCTCAGATTCAGATGAAGCCTCCTCTTTCTTTTCTCCTTCAGGCTCATCCTTCACCAGTGGAGTTTTCTTAGGAAGCACGTTCTTCTTTCCGCCCTTCACAAGACCAAGGTCGACGAACAAGTTATAGACGGTGCCGGAGGCCTGTGCTCCATTTGAAAGCCAGTATGAAGCTCGCTCAGAATCAATAACGGGAGCGTCCTTACGTGGATCATACGAACCAAGTATCTCAACCACACGACCGCTCTTCGGGCTCTGATGAGAATCCTGAACAACAACCCGGTGAGCCGGGATGCCTTTGCGTCCAATGCGTTGTAAGCGAATCGATAACATGCGGGCAATACTAACAAAAAGCCCGGAAAGCGTCAAACATATTGTAAGTGTCGCCATCCTAAAGTTATATGTGTTATAGTCTTTTCATGAAAAAGCACCACAATAATCAAAGAAATAGAGGTCGAAGTACTAAGAGATCCCAGGAGAAACCGCTTCCTCTTCCAGAGCAAACCACCTACGAAGGGCGCATCTCGGTTAACTTCCGTGGTGTCGGTTATTTACGAACAGAGCTTCTTGACGAAGATATCGAGATTCCTCAGGAGAGCATGAACACCGCACTTCACGGTGACACTGTTCGAGTTGATCTTCTTCCAAAACGAAGCGATCGGAATCGTATCCAGGGCGAGGTAACCAAGGTCATGGAACGCGGCCGCACTGAATTCGTCGGCACACTTATCAAAAACAATGGCACGGTCACCTGCAAAGCTGATGATGCGCGCGTCTATCGAGACATTTACCTAGACAAGGACGAGGTGCGCGACATAGAACCCGGCACAAAAATATTTGTCCGCCTCAATGACTGGCACGACCCCAAGCAGAACCCTGAAGGAAAACTTCTCAAGGTACTTGGCAAACAAGGAGAGCATGATGTTGAGATGAACTCAATCGTTCTCGAACATGGCTTTCGTGTAGAATTTCCTAAAGCCGTTCAAGAAGAAGCAGAAGACATCCAACAAAAGGCGCACGAAAATATTCAAAACGAGGCAAAAACACGACGTGATTTTCGGGGAGTTACCACGTTCACGATCGACCCCTGGGACGCAAAGGACTTTGACGACGCCCTCTCGTACAAGAAACTCGAGAATGACAACGTCGAGATCGGTATCCATATCGCCGATGTCTCCCACTACGTCACTCCGGATAGCGAGCTTGATAAAGAAGCCAAAAAGCGCGGATTCTCCGTATACCTGGTAGATCGCACTATCCCGATGCTACCTGAAGAACTTTCGAACGATGTCTGCAGCCTCAACGAAGGCAATGATAAGCTCACCTTCTCCGCCGTGTTCGAACTGGACGCAAGCGGTAATGTCCAGGATAGTTGGTTCGGGCGAACGATCATCAACTCCGACAAACGCTTTACGTACGAGGAGGCCCAAAAAATGATCGATGCCGGTGAAGGGCAATTCTTTGAAGAGCTCCACACCATGAATGAAATTGCCAAGAAAACGAGCGAGCGACGATCAAAGGAAGGCGCGGTGGACTTTGAGACCGACGAAGTAGAGATCGAGCTTGACGAGAACATGGACCCGGTCAAGATCTACAAGAAGGAGCGTATCGATACTCAGAAACTTATCGAGGAATACATGCTCCTCGCCAACCGCGAAGTTGCTCGCTACGTAGCCAAGAAACAGGAAAAAACCCAAGGCAGCTTCCTCTACCGAGTCCACGACCAACCGGACCCGGAAAAGATCGACTCGCTCACTATATTCACCGACGCCCTCGGCTATGATCTTGAGCGGCTCGGCAACGGCAGTATCACCAGCCAGGCTCTTAATGACCTTATGGCAAAGATCGAGGGCGAGCCATCTGAAAGCATTATCAAGGTTGCTGCTATTAAGTCGATGGCAAAAGCAGTCTACTCAACCAAGAACATCGGTCACTTCGGTCTAGCCTTTGAGTACTACACTCATTTCACCTCACCGATCCGCCGCTACGCGGACCTTGCGGTGCACCGTATCCTCGGCAAATACGTAGCCGGCAAAAAGATCAGTCCGGAAGAATTTGCAGAGCTCAAAGGCGTTGCTGAACGCACCGCCCAGCAAGAACTGGATTCCATGCACGCTGAACGCGACTCGGTCAAATACAAGCAAGTTGAGTACATGGCCGATCATATCGGTGAGACCTTCGAGGGCGTGATCTCCGGCATCTCCCAAAATGGTATCTTCATTGCCGAGGAATCAACCGGGGCGGAAGGTATGGTTCGCCTGCGAGACGTCGGCGATGACTACTTTGAGCTCGACGAATCGAACTTTGCTATCGTAGGCAGAAAGACCGGCCAGCGATTTCAACTTGGTGATGAAGTAGCTATTAAGGTGATGAGCGCCAACCTTGACCAAAAACAACTTGATTATAAGTTGGTTGCCGGCAATAAAGCACCTACAGATACTAAAAAGTAAGCAATGTAAATGGCTCACATTGCTTGTGAGCCATTTAAAATTACTCCCGCCTTTATATTCTGCAATACTATACAGTAAAGACATCAAGATCCTTGCCATATTTTACCACCCCTTTGTAGTTCTTCTTTATTTCTTTTACTAATCCTGTAGCAGAAACATGCCGATGGATCTGATGGACTAAAACAAGCTTTTTAGGATTGGTCTGTGAAGCGATCTCAGCAAGTTCAGAGGAAGAAGTGTGAAAATTTCTCATGTATTTTTCCCAGTTTTTATCTTTACCGTACTCCGTATCAGACGCAACTTCGTGGATCATTAAGTCCGCGTCTTTTCCTTCCCGGACAACATTCTTGTGAGGCTTCGTGTCCCCGGAGATAACGATCTTCTTTGAACCAACAGTGATCGTAAAACCGTATGCATGCTTCCAGCTCCCGTGCTTTACCCGAAACGCCTTTACTGCTATCTGTTCATCCTTGTAAATCACACCATTTGAAAACTCAGTGACTGTTGTTTTATATCCGGTCGTATCCCCTTTCTCCAGACCGGTTGTTCGCACATGAACATCCTCCTCATACGCTTTTTGAATATTACGAACCATTGCCTTTGTCCCCGGAGGACCGAAGATGTTAAACGGTACACTTCTTCCCATTACCCATGGTGTATAGATCGCGTCCGGTAGTCCAAGTGTATGGTCACTATGTAAATGAGTAAAAAATAGAGTACAAAGATCTCGCTGAGCTATAGCGTCGTTTTTAGTCGAATTGATATACTCCTGCAATCGACGAACAACTCCCGGCCCGGCATCAATGACGTACAGAGATGAATTAACAATAATTGCGATAGACGGGCCGCTTCGTTCAGGATCAGGGAACGGATAGCCGGTTCCAAGAAGTACTACTTTAACAGTATTTTTTGCCATATATCACCGATACTATCAAAATGTTCTGTAAAAATCGATCAGGCACATTTCAAACACACTTAAAAACGCAACCCCTGGGGTTGCGTGTTTTAACGTCGCCACCGCAAACCATTGACATATGGCAAGTATGGTGTTACTATGTAATCTGCGTTAGAAGTTCGTTTCAATCACCCAAAGATCCAGGAGAGACGTCCATGGAATTCAGAATCCGAGTTTGCAGGCATGGTCATTCTCCCCACGAAGGAAATGACGCGGCTCGCGGTCTTGACGACCTCGGTCGTCAACAGATCCGGGACACGGCGCAAAACCGATTTCCCAAGACTGTCGAACCAATTTTGGTTTTGACGAGTCGCAAGGAGCGAGCACGCGAGACGCTGGAGATCTTGCTTCGGGAGACCGGCAACGAGAAACTGATCCCGGAGATCATACCGCTTCACGGTCTGGACTACTCCTGGCCGATGGCAAACGGAGGTGTCACTAACTTCATGTACGGCCCCGAGCACGACAACGTGCTCACTGTCAGCCAGATCATGAAAAATCATCCCGAGTTCACCTCGCTCATTCGAGGCATGCTCTGGGGGTCGCTCATGACCGCGATCCGAATGCACCGGTACAGTTGGAAGGCGTACGCACCGGATGAGATCTGGGTCGCCAGCCATTCGCCCTTCGGCGAATTTCTGACTCCGGATCCTGTCAGCACCACGCGGCGCCCGAACGGCGGCGGCTTTACCTTCATCCTCGACATCCCTCGTGATGAAGAGGAAGGAGTGGTCACCGGCCATTCTCTGGAACTGTTTTGATTTGCTTTTTTCGTGACCCGTAGCCCGACACCCTTGTGGTGCCGGGCTTTTTTATTGTGAACTGACAACGGTTATGGTTCCGGCCTCAGTATCTACTTCGATCTCATCGCCGTCTTTTATTTTAGATGTGGCATTTTGCACACCAACCAAACAAGGTATCTGCAGTTCTCTCGAGACAATTGCCGCGTGAGACAACAGCCCGCCCAGCTCGGCAATGATCGCCTTAGAGCGCTTCATGGCAGGGAGTAAATCGGGGTATGTTCGTGAAGATACAAGGATGTCTCCCTCGTTTACCTTATCCATCTGACCCACATCCTGAACCAAACGCGCGATACCGATAACTTTTCCTTTGCTATACGCGATCTCTCCCTGCATAGGCGTATCATCAGCAACAATAATCTTATTTAGCTCATGTTCTATCTCCTTCGCCTCAGAGCCTGTGTAGAAAGTCGGTTCTTCGTTCTCGAGAACACACACCGTGAGCTCCATCCTATCTCTAATTACATCTTTAGAAACTTTGCTTCTTTTCATCAGATTATCCTTAAGTTCCTCAGGCCATAGGTACTTTGCCTCAGTCTCGGATACAGCCAGTCGTTTCCCAAACTCTTCAAATACCCCACGACGCAGATACAGAAACCTCATCGTCTCATCGACAAGTACGCTCCCGACCTCAGCGCTCTTTGTAGCAAACGTGATCACTCTCTGTTGGTCAGGATCAGCTTTTTCCATAACTCCTTCGAACACCCGTTGTCGTTCATCTTTTTTCTCTTGCTTGTCCTCTTCTCGCTCCTTGAGAATACGCTCTAAGTCCGAACCAAAAGATAGCAGATCGTTTATATCTCTGATGATCGTCTCTACGGATTTAGGAGGATTAGTTAAGCTTGCGTCAAGCCAGCCGTAGGAATCTTGAATTTCATGAATTTTTTCTTTTATCTCCGGATTTTTACCCAACACATCTTCATTCAACTCAGAGATGCTCTCCTTGCCGGCTTTCCGCGCTACCTCACTGATCGCGTTGTCGTACTCTATTACTCCGAGCTTTCGGGTTGTTCGAAAAAGGATCGGCGCGATTGCGTGAGGTGAAAAGCCAATATCCTTTAACGTTTTCTCGAGTGTTTTGTGGATGAGATTCGTTCCATAATTGATCGTTATTATGTCAGCCACCTGCATGCCGTTCGTTTTTTCAAACCCGATAATAGAATCAAGAGCTATACAAAGTGAACGATTAGTTAATTGCTCAAAGTTGAGCTTTTTATGAGCCGAATTAAGTGCCTCTATATACTCAAGCCACTCGTTCATTCTTCCCTCCCAATCTTCTATACGCTCGTCACTAGCGAGCGTATAATCTAATACCTTCTGCCCGGCATCAAACCACTTGTCCTTTTCAATGAATAATTTATAAGAGCCCTCATGAAAGATGAGAACCATTGACCCCTGATCCTGAACTCCGAACTCAGGTCGTTGCGTGAGCATCATATGACCAAGGTTTACGAACACCACATCCATAGGGTGTCCGCCGGGCACATGCTCTAGGAACATATATTTTTCAGCTTTTTCCATAGCTACGTGTTTAGTATTCTAACCACCCCCTCATCCGCATCCACCTCTACTTCATCGCCGTCTTTGAGGATTTGTGTGGCGTGTTGCGTACCAATCACACACGGCTTATTCATTTCTCTTGATACAATAGCTGCGTGAGAAGTAATACCACCGATATCAGTCACGAATGCCGCTGCTTTTGCCATTCCACTAAGAAAGTCCGGGGTGGACATTGTAGCCACCAGAATATCCCCTTTTTCAATTTTTGAACACTCCTTTGGACTTAACACTACCCTTACCTTACCTCGAACCTTCCCTTTATTCGCGATCTGCCCTTTTATTTCTTTAACTTCTTCGTTTCTCTCTTCTTCCTTATTCTGTTTATCCTCGCTCTTCAGTTCAACTCCCTGGTCAGTTATCTCAAGTATAAATGATTCTCTCTCATAGAACACTGAGCGTGATGGAAATTCTTTTTTAAACAGATCAACAACATCTTTCATACGCAGACTAAGAAGATCATCGTAGTGAACGATATCAGAATAGTGATCAATGACCATTTTCCTAAAAAGATACGTTCCATAACACATAGTCTCCCACTTTTCAGTTCGAAGTCGCATCAAACTTTCAAGATAGCGTGCATACTGGGAATCAACGGTTTGTTGATCATTGCCTTGATGATCGTCAGAGCTCGAAAGGTCCACAGCCATCTGGTACGCTTCCCAAATACACCATGACCTGCCTTGAAAATACTTCATCCCTAAATATCCATACCGGTCTATCACTTTCTGTAGTTCACTCACCATCTCTTCGCTAACGGACAAATCGTAGGCATTATACTTTTTCCCTATTTCCGCCAATTCTTTAGCTGCCCTAGAAATATCGGTTTCAGATCCTGCAACCTGGCTTGGAGAAAAACCTTCATCTTCTAGCTTCTGACCAAGCTGAATTTCAAAAATAAAACGAGGAATCGTGCCGGCAGCCTGAATCGAACGTTGGAAGTACTCATCAACAAGACCGGGGGCGACGTGAGACTTTTCTATTTTTTCTTTAAAGGTCTTTAGGTATGAGCGATATTCGGAAAGTGATCGCTCAAAATACTTGATGAGCTGTTCGTACTGATCGTCAATTAGATGATTTTTTTCAACGTACTCAAGCCTATCTTTGGACCACTGTATATCACCGGTTGAATGGATATACCGCAAGTATGGATAATCGAACGGATAACCAAACTCCTTAAAATTAGAGTGATACCGAATACCGCTAAGGATCAGGTCTTGCGTCAAAAGATCTGATCGATGATTAACAAGTGTTTTCCATTCCTTTTGCATACTAGTTTTTAGATATTTTCCTGACCACTCCTTTGTCCGCATCCACCTCCACCTCGTCACCGTCTTTGAGGATTTGTGTGGCGTGTTTGGTGCCGATAATGCATGGTTTTTGCATCTCCCGAGCCACAATAGCAGCGTGGCAAGTAATCCCACCCTCATCAGTCACAAAGGCAGAAGCATTTTTCATGTACTGAACTATCTCAGGCCGAGTCATAGGGGTAACTAAGACATAATCTTTTTGACCACCCAGAACCTTACCAGCATTGCCGTAATCAAGCGCACTTAACACAATAACTTTCCCTGACACCTTTCCTGCTGTTGCTGAAACGCCCGAGATAGAAGAAGCGTTCTCAGTTCCCGGTTTATTTTGCTCCTTTAGATAGTTTTCTATTTCTGTAAACTCCTCTTGATCAGTAACGTAAGAAACCTCACCGTTAGCAAAGACAATTGCTATTTTTCTATCTTTATCGATATCTACTTGCTTGCCTGACAAAATATCTTCTATTTCAAGAGGCGTTGCTTTGGTAATCACATCCTCAGGAATAGAATGTTTCTCAGATGCCTTGGTTAATATTTTATACAAAAGAGGAAAAACATCGTTAACAACGAACTCTGATACCTCTAATCGGATCTCCGGCAACCCTTTTAGGAGTTGTTCGTCATTCGTTTCAAAGTTTTCATCCGCAAAAAAGCTATAGGGTTTATATAGGATGGTTATTTTTCCTATAAGTTCTTTAAACGTATCTAGCTCAAGAAAATCATCAACTTTATTTTTTTCTATGTATTCTTTCAGCTCACGATAAGATTCGAGGCAGTCATTACTAATTTTCTTAATAGTTTCCGTATCTTTAACTATTACTTTTTTTGTTTCATCGATCCAAACATCAACACCTTCGTTTAACATGAAGATCAATCCGGGGCCTTCCCCGTTCTGTAAATACGGGTTGTCTACATACCGATTGGCCGGTGGGCCGAAATAGGCCGCTGGAAACATCGGGTACTGAGAACGAAGAGTAAAGTCATGCTTTTTTATGGAATCTATAGTTTTCTGTAATTCTGGCTGTCCCGCTGTCAACGTTGTGATCGGCCTACTTTGGACAATATAGAACTCGCCGTTTTCAAACGCCCACTCAATATCACACGGGAACCCGTAGTGATCTTCGACGCGCAAAATAAGCTCCGAGAGCTCGGTAACCTGATCTTCCACCAGAACCTGTGAAGACGCAACGGGTTCACTAATGTCTTTCCATTCATTGCCGCCGTCATCTACTCGGTACAGCCCTCTTGTCTGGGTTGAGATGTTAACATCGATGATCCTTCTTGGCTTCTTTTCTACCACGTAACTATCAGGTGTAACTGAACCGGAAACAATCGCCTCGCCGAGTCCGAAGCCGGCCTCGATAATAAACTGGTTATAATCCTGAGTAACCGGATGGACCGAGAAAGCAATGCCCGAGCACTCTGAGTTGACCATTTTCTGCACCACCACCGCCACGGATACTTTGCGCGTATGCGTATCATCGCCAAAGCGTTCGAAGCGATAAAAGATAGCGCGAGGCGTAAAAAGAGACGCCCAACAGTTGCGAACGTTCTCAAGCAGCGTATCCCGATTTGTGTTAAGAAAACTATCCAGCTGTCCGGCCCAGGCATCGCTCGATGAGTCCTCGGCGGTGGCTGACGAACGAACCGCCACAAAATCCGCACCGAGTTTGTCGAATTCAGAGAGAATCTCCTCGCGCAGATCATCCGGCATTTCCCGCTCTTTGATCAGCCCCTGTATCTGCTCGGAAGCATTTTCAACAGTGTGCATTACCTGCGGATCAACTTCGTGAAGAATATTGTCGATCTCGACATTGATATCAGTCTCCTCGATAAAACGCTCAAACGCATCAGCAAGCACCACGAAACCGGGCGGTACCGGAATACCCGCCTGTGTCATCTCGCCGAGCGACGCGCCTTTCCCGCCCGCTTTATCGACACTGCCTTTGTTTAGCTCACTAAACGGCGCTGTGTGGGTCATTACTGCTATTAAACCACAATAAAGCTAGTACCGCAAAAAAAACGCAACCCCAGGAGTCGTGTTGTCTTTTTTCAATACTACTAAGATTTCTGAGCTACGACACAGAAAGTTCAGAAAATTCAGAGTTTTCAGTATTACCTAATTCTTATTCTCCACCTTCCTCCGTCTCAAATTGCTTTTTAATTCGCTCTAGATCCTCTTCGGTTATATTGAGCTGCTCGAGTACCCAGACATGTCGTAGATTTGTCGGATCATATTTGCCGATCATGACTCGTTTCATTTCATCTGAGCCTTGCTTAACAAGATCCCAGACGCCGATATTTCCCTCCCGGTACACAATGTCTTTCGTAAAGCATGCACCGGGCGTCGCGCATGTAGACCCACGAAATGTCCTCACTGTTCGTTTCCACGCAAGCTCACTTGCTTTTGCATCTAGTGCTTCTCCCTCACCGCTCGAAGTAAGCATAAAATACTGCTTGAGAACTTCAAACGTCTGTCGAAAATCCCGTGGCGTACCGTCCATACCTTTGGCAAGAGATATAGCCAAATGCCCCGTCAAACCGGCAAAGTCATCAGCTCCCTCGATCTTTTGTTGCTCATACGTGGCTACTCCTTCTTCTCCTTTCACGTATCGGTCAAACCCGAGTCCGAGTAGCCGAATGCGTGATTGTTCCCCGTAATCTCTTCGCCGAGCGTGCGTACCGATCTCGTGCGCTGCCAGCGCCTCAATGGACGTTTTCGTAAGCGGAATACTTCGCTGCTCCAACTTCTGTTCTGAAGGAATGTTCACTGTCCGCGTCTCTTGGCTCACACTTAAACCGCTTCTGCTCCCGGATTCGTCAACAACTACATCCCAGTTATGTAACCCGTATGAACGAAGCGCTTCTTCAAAATATTCACGAACCTCTTCAGCGGAAGTGATCGTTTCAGTTTCCTTTGGACTATCCGGGAGATCATCTGCCGAAAAGGCAAGGGTGTCAGACGCTCCGGCTTGTTCCCACGAGATCAGTAATTCAAGTTTTCGAGCAGCGTCACGCTTTTGTTCATTATCACTCTGTTTATACGATTCAATTTTGTCGCGCACCTGCGTAAGCGTGTATGTGAATATCTCTGGAGAAGGTTCCCCATAGATAAAATCCGAGTAACGCATAAAACGATTATCATCACCCTCTTGTGCCGCTTTCAACATACGAAGCTTTGCTAATTCTTCATTAACACGCCATCGGTAGAGCTGGCGAACGATATCATTCTCTTCTTCCTCCAACACATCACCTTTCAGTTCCACGAGTTTTTGCTCCCGTCCCTCAAAATCAAAATCCTCAAGTTTTGGATAGTCGAGCGTTGGATTACCCTCACCGACTGAAAGAAACCGCTCCTTTTCATGTTCACGCTTTTCGCTATCGCCATGAAGATATTCATAATCATCAAAACACGTTTCTTGAAATCTCTCATACCATTTATCATCAAGCTGCTCCCAGTTACCGGACTTAGAAGGACCTTGTTCTGCAGGTTCATTATGCTCTGATCCGGGAAATTTTTCTGATTCCATACTACAAAATATTTAATACGTCATTACCCCGCCACTGCCTTCTCCGCCTCCTCGAAGGCAACCGAGAGAACTGTCGAAGCACCGGTGCCGGCCATAGTAATACCGTAGAGCACGCCGGCGCGCGACATGGTCTCGCGGTTGTGAGTTATCAAAATAAGCTGAGACTTATCTGCCAACTCCGCGATCAGGTCGCCGTACTTCTTAGCGTTTGCTTCATCAAGAGCGGCGTCGGTCTCGTCGAGAATGATGAATGGTGGAGGATTAATATATGACATTGCAAAAAGCAGTGCGATCGAAACAAGCGAGCGCTCCCCGCCTGAAAGCATTTGCAATCCTTTGATCTTTTTGGCGGGCGGACTGACGTACAACTCAACACCGTCTTGGGACGTATCTTCAGGAACCCCGTCTTCCGTGGAATCCTCAAGCTCATCATCATGCTTTGGCTTGATCTTCATTCGCACAAGCCGCGCGGTTCCGCCGCTGAACATGTGTGAAAAAAGTTTTTGAAACTCATCATTTATTTTTTTAAGACCGATCTGGAATTCCCGTTCCAAGGTTTCCTCAAGCTCAGCAATGAGCTCTTCAAGCGAAACCGCTGACTTCTCCAGGTCTTCGAGCTCGCGCTCCAAAAACTGATCTTTCTCGACGAGATCCTCGTACTCACGCAACATGTCGTCACCGGCCTCGACAGCATTATCTTCGATCCGGATCAGAAGACGTTCCAACTCTTTTCGCCTATCACCTTGATCAGGTACTTCTCTGCCTGTCTGATCACCAAGATCATAATTCTTGTAATCAAGGACCGCACGACCAACAACCTGACCTATCCGAGCCAGATCCTGATTCATCTCCTCCTCACGCGCGCTCAAGGCACGAGCACGAGCATCAAGACGCTCAAGATCATTGGTAATAGCGGAAAGCTGTGTTCGAAGCTCATAGATCGCCCGCTCAGCGTCACGCGTGGAATCCTTACGCTCCTCAACAGAGTCAGTGATGCCTCGGTATTCTTCCTCTCGCTGCTTCTTCTCTCCGTCGAGCATGTTGCGTTTCTGTTCGATCTCTCCTTTTTCTCCTTCGAGTCGTTCGATCTCCGCCCGAGCTTCTTTAACCGACACATCATCCTGCTCTTCTCGGTTTGCCTGAATAAAGTTAGCAAGACTCTCACGGATAGCTCCGAACGCCTCCTTCATCTTCTCGACAGTTCCCGCCTGCTCTGCCCGCTGTATCTGTTTCTCGATGAAGTCAGCGGTATCTTCAACATGCTTCAAGTACACTTTGCGGGTCGCGTTGTGCTCATCGGTTTTGTTTGCCTGTGCAATAACGCGCTGATGAAGCGCGAGCTCTCCTTCGATACGCCCCAGCTCACGTGTCAGCTCGTCACGCTGACGTGAAAGCTCGGCTATCTGTCCATCGATCTCTCTGAGTTTGGTGCTCTGATCGTTCTCTGTACTTGCTGCTTCAACGTGACTGCGTTTCTCTGCCAACTCTGCTTCAAGCTGCTGCTTCTTCTGTTCGAGTGGCGTACGCTTGTCGCCACCCTCTTGCTTCTGTGCTTCGATCTCGGCATATTCACGCGCAAAATACTCAAGCGACTGAGTCTGTAGATCCTGCTTCATCTGGCGAACCTGTTCAATTCTCTCTTTGATCCGAGCAAGCTCACGCAAACGAGGCGCGACTTCTCGGCGCTGAGTCTGAGTCTCTTTAATATTCTCACGAGTGCGCTCAAGCTTACGGATACTCTCTAGGCGTTTCGCTTGATATATCCTCAGCCCAAGCGCATCTTCGATCATTTCTTTACGCCCTGCCGGAGATGCCTCAATGATCTTATCCGCCTCACCTTGTGAAATAATGTGGTGACCGCTTGAACCGATATGCGCGCCAGCAATAAGCTCGCGAATATCCCTCAGTCGAGCCGGAGACCCATTGAGATAATATTCATTTGCCCCGTCGCGATGAACAACCCGCTCAATAACAACTTCGTTGTAATCGATATCCAGGAGTCGATCGTTGTTGTCGAGTGTCACCTTGACCTGAGCACGATTAGACCGACCGTGGGAATTAGAACCATTGAAGATCATGTCCTCTCCGCGCTTTCCACGCATCGACTTCATTGACTGCTCACCCAACACGAAGCGAAATGCCTCGGCAATATTAGATTTGCCGGACCCATTTGGACCCACGATCGCCGAGATGGACGAGTTGAACGTAAGACGTGTATGTTTGGAGAACGATTTAAAACCGTCCACTTCAAGGGTCTTCAAGCGCATAGATGAATACAGTATACCGTATTCTGTATTCAGTATGAAATCCCGCTGTTCGCTGTGCGAACGGCGGGATTTCACTAACTATCCACTACCACCTAACCCCTACACATTAAACTCAGTTCCAGCCTTTCTCCTCCAACCCCCGCTCGGCTGCCTTCTGCTCCGCCTCCTGCTTAGAGTTTCCTTCCCCGAGGGCGACTTGCTCATCGGCCAGAAAGACACCGACCACGAACCGCTTATCGTGGTCCGGACCGCTTTCTTCTGTTACTTGATAGACGGGAGTAATACCGGCATGCTCTTGGGCCATTTCCTGGAAGCGACTCTTGGCATCGATCCAGTTCCCTTTTTCTACGATCTCATCAATGCGTGGCG